>NZ_JBEPLU010000001.1:2100000-2345879 GCF_040545335.1 Phenylobacterium koreense | reverse complement strand
GCGTCAGCCCCACCGTTTAACGCCCGGTGGCCGGCGGAGGCGGCTATCTAGAGGACCGCCCCGTCCTCGTCAACCAGACTTTTCAGCCTTTTTCGAAGCCGTCCGGACCCGCCGGAAACCTCGAAAATCGGTCGACGCCCGATGTCACAAAAGACCGGCGAAACCTCAAGAAATCCAAAGACTTCCTCAAGCCCGCCCGGCGACTGCGCCACCAGGGAGGCGGCTATCTAGAGGGCCGCCCCGTCCTCGTCAACCGGACTTTTCAGTCCCTCTTCCGCAAGGCCCCGACACCGTCAGGACAAAGCGCAAAACCCCGCCACGGGAGATCTTGAAGATTGCTCCCGCAAGGGCCGTGGCGTTCGGTCGAAGGCATGGAACCTAATCAACACACCCCAACATGACAAGCCCAAAACACCCTCATTTCGCACAGATCCCGGGCGCCCCTTGCACCGGTTCGATGCAAGGGACTGCAGAGCTCCGCTCAGAGCTGGGCCAGCATGTAGTCCGCGGCCGACACCCTGAATTCCCCAGGCGCCTCGACGTTCAGTTCCTTCACGACACCGTCCTCGACGATCATCGAATAACGCTGGGAGCGCGTGCCCATGCCGAACTTCGAACCGTCCATCTCCAGGCCGACCGCCTTGGTGAAATCGCCATTGCCGTCGCCCAGCATCAGGATGTCCTCGCCGACGCCCTGGCTCTCGCCCCAGGCCTTCATGACGAAGGCGTCGTTCACCGAGAGGCAGGCGACCGTATCGACGCCCTTGGCCTTGAAGTCGGCCACACGCTCCTTGAAGCCGGGCAGGTGCCGGGCCGAGCAGGTCGGGGTGAAGGCGCCGGGCACCGCGAACAGGGCGACCTTCTTGCCCGCGAAGATCTCGTCGACCCCCATCGGCTTGGGCCCGTCGGGCGTCCCGGCCGAAAAGGTCGCGGCCGGCAGCTTGTCGCCAACTTTGATGGTCATGGTCATCTCTCCCTCAAAAGGTCGCCTCAGGACATAGCCCGCCCAGGCCAGGCTTCAACGGTCTTGTGTCGCGCAATGACTTGAAAGCGCCGCGATCAGCGTCACATTCGAGATATGCGAGACGGCGCATTCCTTACAGGCAAGATTCTGATCGCCATGCCGGGGATCGGCGATCCGCGATTCGAGCGGGCCCTGGTGCTCGTCTGCACGCACGACGAGGGCCACGCCATGGGGATTGCGGTCAACCGCCCCGTGGAAGGCCTCACCCTCCCGGACCTGCTGAGTCGCCTGGAGATCAGCACCACGACCGAACTGGCCCCCGACCTCGTGCTGCTGGGCGGCCCGGTGGATCGCGAGCGTGGCTTCGTCATCCATACCGACGACTACATGGCTGGGGAGCACAGCCTTCCGGTGAGCGAGGGCCTGGCGCTCACCGCGACGCGAGAGGTGCTCGAAGCCATGGCCGGATCGGATCGTCCGCCGCGCCGCGCCCTCCTCGCCCTCGGCTATTCCGGCTGGGGCGCGGGCCAGCTCGAGCACGAGATTCGCGAGAACGTCTGGCTGACCTGCGAGGCCGACGAGGAGCTCATTTTCGGCGCCGACCACGCATCCAAGTGGTCGAGGGCGCTGGCCAAGCTCGGCATAGACCCGAGCCTGCTGTCGTCGGCGGCCGGTCGGGCCTAGAACCCTAGCCCCGCGCCTTCACCGGGGCCGCGCCGTCCACGTAGCTTTCGTTGAGATACACCTCGGCCTCCTGCGGCGAGAGCGCCGGCGCGTAGCCGAAGCCCTGGCCGTAGTCGCAGCCCAGCGACAGCAGTTGGCGCGCCATCTGGGCGTTCTCGACCCCTTCGGCCACGACCTCGAGCGAGAGATCCTGGCCGAGCTTGACCACGGAGGAGACGATCTTGGCCGACCCCTCGTTGGTGGCCATGGTCCGCACGAAGTAACGGTCGATCTTCAGGGTGTCGAACGGCAGGCGGGTCAGGTAGCTCAGCGAGGAGAAGCCGGTCCCGAAGTCGTCCAGGGCGAGCGCGGCGCCCGCCTTGCGCAGGTTGCGCAGCACGACTGCGGCGCGATCCGGATCGCGCATCACGTCGCCTTCGGTGACTTCCAGCTTCAGCGCTCCAGGCGGCAGGCCGGTCTCCCGCCGGATCGCCAGGACGTCCGGAACCAGGTCCGGGCGGTCGATCTCGCCGGTGGAAAGATTCACCGCCACGGTCAGCTCGCCGGCCGCGTGGTGATCGCGTCGCCAGGTCGCCAGTTGCTGGGCGGCCTCGCGCATCATCATGGCGCCCAGCTCACTCATCAGCCCCATCTCTTCGCAGAGCGGCAGGAACTGGTCGGGCGTCAGCAGGCCGCGACGCGGATGGCGCCAACGCACCAGGGCCTCGAACCCGGACAACGCGCCCGTCGAAAGCCGGACGATGGGTTGGTAAAAGGGGACGATCTCGTTGCGGCCCATGGCCCCGCGTAGGTCGCTCTCCAGCGCCAGGCGCGAAAGGCCGTCGCTTTCCAGGCTGCGACCATAGGCGGCCGCGCCGCCGCGTCCGCCGCTCTTGGCCGCCTCCACCGCCAGTTCGGCGCGGCGCAGGAGTTCCGCCGCTTCCGGCGCGTCGGCCCCGCCCGCGGCCTCCACGGCGCCGATGGAGAGGGTCGGGTGGATGTCGAAGCCCGCGACCCGCAGGGGCTGTTCCAGGGCGTGTCGCAAGGTTTCCGCAGCCGAGGTCACGCTCGCCGGCGTCAGGACCGCAAATTCGTCCTCGCCGACCCGCGCAAGCAGGGCGTCGGGGGGGAACGCCGCGGCCAGGCGCGAACCAAGGGCCGCAAGCACCAGATCCGCGCGCTCGTGGCCCAGCGCTTCGTTCAGGCGCCGCAGTCGGTCGAGGTCGGCGACGACGAGTTCCTGCTGTCCTGGGCGCTGCAGCCGCTCCCTCGCACGGGCGACGAAGTTGCGCCGGTCGAGCAGGCCGGTGAGCGGATCCTGTTCGGAGGCGGCGAACTTTGTCTCGAGCCCGATGACGCCGGCCGCCCTGGGTCCCTCCTCCAGCCATACGCCACGCCAGATGCAGATCCCGCCGCCGCGCATGCGCAGGCGCACCGCGACCTCGGCGCCCGGCTCACGCAGGCGAAGTATGTCCTCGGCGAGCGCCCGATCGGGCGGCAGGGCCAGGGCGCGAATGGCGGCGGATGAACATTCCGGAGCCAGTGGGCCAAGGCCGAGCGCCCGGGTCGCGCCGGTCAGGCTCAGCCGGTCCTTTTCCGGCTCCCATAGCCAAAGTGCGACATCGGCGGCGCCGAGCGCCTCCAAGGTCGTAGTCTGGTCCCAGCTCCAACGATCGTTCGGCATGGTCTCAAGCGGTTCAGGCCAACGCGCCGCCGAGCGGTCCGGCCCACGACGGCCGAGCGCGCTAAACAGACACTCCCTCGTCCGGGCCCTCGTGCGTCCTCAAGGGAGACACAAGACCGAACAGGACATGATCTCGCCAGACGCCGTTAATTTTCAGATAAGCCTGAGCGAGCCCCTCTTCCCGAAACCCGGCGCGGTTGAGAAGTCGGCGGGAAGGCTCGTTGCTGGGGAGGCAGGCCGCCTCCAGGCGATGCAGGGCCAAGGTCCGGAACGAGAACACCGTCAGCGCGCGGACGGCCGCCAGGGTCTGGCCCTGACGGGCGAATGGCGAGCCGCACCAGTAGCCGACGGACCCTGTCTGTGCGACGCCGCGGCGAACGTTCGAAAGGGTGATCCCCCCGGTCAGGGCGTCGTCCTTGGCCCGGAAAACGAAGAACGGGAACGCCGTCCCGGCCTCGCGATCGCGCGCATAGGCGGTCAGCCTGCGTCGGAAGGCCGCACGGGTCAGATCGTCGGCCGGCCAGGTCGGCTCCCACGGCTGGAGGAAATCCCGCGACTGAGCACGCAGTTCACGCCACTCGGCGAAATCCGTCGCACGCGGCGGACGCAGGCGCACCCCGTCGCCCTCGATGCGAAGGCTGCTTTCCGGCGCAATCCAATCCAGCAGGGCCATGGGGGGAGACTCGCGGGCCAGACCTGGGTCGTCAAGCGCGCAAAGATCAGCGGGTCAGCGCGGCCTCGAACGCTTCGGCCGCCTTCAGCGCCGCCTTGGGTCCCAGAACGCTGGCCGCGGCCCGCCGCGGCGCCAGCATCCACTCGCCCAGCGCCATGATGTCGGCCGCGCTCACCGCGTCGATCTCGCCCGCCAGCTCGGCGGTCGGCAGGGTGCGATCGAACAGCAGCACCTGCGAGGCGGCCTGCTCGGTGCGCGACAGCGGCTGTTCCCGCGCCATGAACATCGAGGCCTTGAGCTGGGCCTTGGCGCGCGAGAGCTCGGAGGCTTCGATCCGCTCGGCCATGCCGCGGATCTCGCCGGCCGCGACCTTGGCCAGCTCGGCGGCGTCGCCCGCGGCGCATCCGGCGAAGACGCCCAGCACTCCGGTGTCGGCATAGGTTTCGGAATAGGCGTCCACCGCATAGGCCAGGCCCCGCTTCTCCCGGGCCTCCTGGAAGAGGCGGGAGGCCATGCCGCCCCCTAGAATCTCGGCGAATAGCCGGAGGGTGAAGTAGCGGTCGTCGCGCACGCCGACGGCGGGCAGCAGGAAGACCAGATTGGCCTGTTCCAGCGCCTTGGCGGCGACCCGCAAGCCGCCGACGAAGGCCGCCTCGTCGGGGGACGGCGCGCCCTCCCCCGCGGCCTGGCCGAAATCGCGCTCCGCCAGGGCGAGCAGTTCGTCCTCGTCCACGGCGCCCGACGCCGAGATGATGAGATTGGCCGGCGCGTAGAGCGTCGCCCGCCACTCGGACAGCGCCGCCGACGACGCCTTTCCGATGCTGGCGTCAGAACCGAGAATCGACCGACCCAGCGGCTGGGCGCCGAATGCGGCTTCCTGAGCCATCTCGAAGACGAGGTCGTCCGGGGTGTCTGCGGCCTCGGCGATCTCCTGGCCGACGACCTGGATCTCGCGGACCAGGTCGGCCCGATCCATGGTCGGCCGCTGGACGAGATCGGCCAGCACGGCCGAGCCGAGATCTAGGCCACCCTTCAGGGCGCGCACCTGGAAGCTCGTTCGCTCGTAGCCCGTGGCAGCGTTGATCTGGCCGCCCTCGGCCTCGACGACCTCGACGATGTCCTTCGCCGAACGCTGGCCGGCGCCCTTGAACACCATGTGTTCGAGAAGGTGGGACCAGCCCGACCGGGATTCGTCTTCCGACCGCGCCCCGCGTCCGGCGACGACCGACAGGGCGAGGGTCTCCAGGCCGTCGATGGGGTCGCAGACGACGCGAACCCCGTTGCTCAACTTGTGTATGGTGGGCAGTTGCTCAGCCTTCCGCAAAGGCCCGCACATAGGTCTTGATGGCCCCGGCGTCAGCGGGGAGTTCGTCGAATCGCTCCGATTTGTCGGCCAGGTGCGCGGCCGAACGCGGCATGACCGGCGTCTCGCCCGTCGCCGCTTCCACCGTTTCCGGGAACTTGGCGGCATGTGCGGTGGAGAGGACTACGATCGGGGCGGAGGTCACTGAGCGCGCGTGGTGCATGCCGGCCACGCCGACCGCGGTGTGCGGATCGATCAGTTCCCCGGTCTCCCGAAGCGTGGCGACGATGGTGCGGGTGGTCTCGACCTCGCTGATCGCGACGCCGGTGAAGGTTTCGCGCATCGTGCTCAGCGCCTGCGGCGGGATATCCAGCACGCCGGTTTCGGCGAAGGCGGCGAAGGCGCGGGCGGTCTCCAGGCCATCGCGGCGCACGCACTCGAAATAGAGCCGCTCGAAGTTCGAGGCCGACTGGATGTCCATGGCCGGCGACTGGGTCGGGGCGGTGACGCCGCGGACATAGCGGCCTTCGTCGAAGGCGCGGGCCAGGATGTCGTTGGAATTGGTGGCGATGATGATCCGCGCGATCGGCAGGCCCATCCGCTTGGCGACATAGCCCGCGAACCCGTCGCCGAAATTGCCCGAGGGCACGGCGAAGGCGACTTCCCGATGGGGCGCGCCAAGGGCGACCGCGGCGGTGAAGTAGTAGACGCACTGCGCGACGATCCGCGCGAAATTGATCGAGTTCACCGCCGAGAGACCGACCGCCTGCTTCAGCGACGCATCCGAGAGCGCGGTCTTGAGAATCGCCTGGCAATCGTCGAAGTCGCCGTCGACGGCCACGCAGCGGACATTGTCTTCCGTCGCCGTCGTCATGAACCTGCGTTGAACGGCAGAAATCCTGCCGTTCGGGAACATCACCACGATCTTGGTGTTGGGTCGTCCGCGGAAAGCCTCGACCGCCGCGCCGCCGGTATCGCCCGAGGTCGCGCAGAGGATCGTCTGGTTCCTGCGCTGGGCGCCGAGCACGTGATCCGAGAGCCGCGCCAAGAGTTGCATCGCCACGTCCTTGAAGGCGAGGCTGGGGCCGTGGAACAGTTCGGCCACGAAGCCGCCCGGACTGATCTGGCGCACGGGGACCACGGCAGCGTGGGTGAAGCTGGCATAGGCTTCGGCGCACATTTGCTCCAGGTCGTCGCGGGCGATCTCGTCACCGACGAACTTGGCGAGGATCTCGGCGGCCACCTCGGCATAGGGCCGGCCGGCGAATGCGGCGATCTCCGCGCGCGTGAAGCTCGGCCAGGCCTCGGGCACGTAGAGCCCGCCGTCCGGCGCAAGGCCCGAGAGAATCGCATCGATAAAGCCAACGGAGGGCGCTTCCCCCCGCGTGGAGACATACCGCATCAGGACTTCCATCTACGCCAGAGCATGGCGGCATAGACGCCGACCAGGGCGGCGGCAAGGCCGAACCAGGTGACGGCGTATTCGAGATGGCGGTTGGGAATGTCCGCCGGCAGGGGGGCCGGAACCAGGGCGGCCCAGCCGGGATTCGACGAGGTCTCCGCCATCAGGACGAACGGCGCCGGCGCGTCGGCCTGCAGCGCCTTGGCCATGGCCGGCACGTCGCGGACGTACCAGCGGTTGGCGGCCGGATCATTGGCGGGGCTGAAGAGGTTGCCGGCCTCGGGCCTGCGCAAGACGCCGACGACGTCTACCGCTCGCAGGTCCGAAACGTTCACCGCCGGGCGCGCCGACACGGTGTCGAGGATGAAGCCGCGGTCGACGAGCACGCTGCGATAGCGACCGCCCGCGACGCGACAGGCCGAAACCAGACGGACTCCCGCGTTTCCCTCGCGCACGGAGAAGAGCTCGACAAACGGCGCTGCGGCCAGGCCTGGGCACTCGAGCTGAACGCGGGTGAAGTCGAGATCAGCGCCCGCGCCCATGCGCTCAAGGGCGGCGAGGCCGGGCTGGGCTGGCGCGGCCTGCAAGGCGGCCACCCGGGCGAGCACGTCCTGCTTCCAGTGCAGGCGCTGCAGTTGCCAGGCGCCAAGACTGAGCAGGATGACCAGCGAAATCCCCACGGCGATCGTCAGGCCGATGGGGAAGCGGCCCGCCCGCTTAGTCATGGCGCGCTTCGGAAGCCTTGTTCGCAAACTGAGCCGCCAGCAGCACGCCCTTCAGGGGCCGGATCAGCCCGAGGCAGACAAACAGGGTCAGCGGAAGGAAGACGACGATGTGCACCCAGATCGGGGGCGAGAAAGCCAGCTCAGTAAAGAGCAGGGCGAAAGCGCAGAGGAAGCCCGCAATCAGGATCACGAAGACCGCGGGGCCATCTCCGGAGTCGGCCTTGGCAAGGTCATAGCCGCAATGACTGCAGACCGGGGCGACCTTGAGGAACCCTTCGAAAAGAGGCCCCTCTCCGCAATTCGGGCAACGGCCGCGCAGGCCCGCCAGGAACGGATTGGGGCTCTCCATAACGCGGCCTTAGTGACCCGCTCCGCCGAACACCACGTAGATGAACGCGAAGAGGAAAAGCCAGACGACGTCGACGAAGTGCCAGTACCAGGCGGCGGCTTCGAAACCGAAGTGCTTCTGGGGCGTGAAGCCGCCACGCAGCAGGCGCAGCAGGCAGACGGCCAGGAAGATGGTCCCGATCAGCACGTGGAAGCCGTGGAAGCCCGTCGCCATGAAGAAAGCCGAACCGTAGAGGCCCGAGTTCGCCTGCCCCTCGGCGCCGAAGAAGTAATTGTGCGAGAGGATGTGGTGATACTCGTAGGCCTGGACGCTGGTGAACAGCGCGCCGAGGGCGATGGTCAGGGCCAGGCCAATCTTCGCGCCCTTGCGGTCGCCTTGCTGCAGCGCGTGGTGCGCCCAGGTCACGGCGGTGCCGGAGAGAAGCAGAATCAGGGTGTTGACCAGCGGCAGGTTCCAGGCCGGGACCGTCTCGATCCCCGCCGGCGGCCAGGTGGCCCAGGCGGTGCGCACTTCCTCGATCGAGGACAGGGTGCGATGGCCGTGGAACAGGGCCATTTCGAAGAAGATCCAGAACCAGGCGACAAAGAACATCACCTCGGAGGCGATGAACATGATCATGCCGTAACGCAGGCCGATCGAGACGACCGGGGTGTGGTCGCCCGCCTTGGATTCCTTGATCACGTCCGACCACCAGCCGAACATGGTGTAGAGCACGCCAGCCAGACCGGCCGCGAACAGCCACGGGTTCGCCGGCATGCCGAACAGACCCTTCATCCAAGTCACGAGGCCGATCGCCATGACCGTCGCGGACATGGAGCCAACGAGCGGCCAAGGGCTGGGAGGCAGCAGGTGGTAATCGTGCTTGACTTCGCCGTGGGCCATTTCGGTCCTAACCCCTCTTAAGATCTCACAGACGCCCGCTCCTCTCTCGAACGGACGAATGACAACTTGCTTGACGCTATAGCCCTGCCTTGGGCTTCACGCCAAGCGTGGAAGATAGCTTTGCCGGATCAAGATCAGCCCGCTTTTCAACTGGCTGAGCCGTCACCGACGGAAAGAACGTGTAGGAGAGGGTGACTTCACCCTTCCCCTTGGTCTCGAAGTCCTCGGCGAACTTCGGATCGACAAAATAAACCACTGGAAATTCAACCGTCTGGCCGGGGCCGATGGTCTGGTCATCGAAACAGAAGCATTCCAGCTTCTGGAAGTAGGCGCCTGCCGATTCCGGAACGACGTTGTAGATCGCGCGGCCGGTCATCGCCTTGTCGCCGTTATTGGTGACCTTGAAGAAGGCAAGGCCGGTTTCGCCGATCTTCAACTGCTGTGAAACCTGCTCAGCGGTGAAGGTCCAGGGCAGTTCGCGGACGTTGGCGTCGAATCGGATCGTCAGCTTGCGACCGAGCACTTTGTCGGGAGCCGCGGCTGCCCGGCGCACGGTGCCGTCGAATCCCGTCACCTGGCAGAAGGCGCGGTAGAGCGGGATCGATGCAAACGACGCGCCGATCATGACCACGAAAGCGCCGGCGCAGATCAGCGCGACCTTCTTGTTGCGTCTCGTCTCGGAGTCTGCGGGCTTAGAAGGGGCGCTGTGCAACGTTCCCTCCTAGGCGCACGATCGTCACCACGAACACAATGATGACGAAAAGCACGAGCCCCAGCGCCAGGGCGATGTTGCGCCCGCGACGAGCGCGCGCTTCGGCTTTGGGATCGTGCTGCGGTTCGCTCAACTCAAGGCTCCGAAAGCAGGAAGATCAAAGACGTGCTCGGCCAGCAGGGTGGCGAACAGCAACGTCAGATACAGGATCGAGAACGCGAACAGATTGCGGGCGTCCTTTGAGCCCGCCTTGACGTCATAGAGGCCGTCGTCGTTGCGCTCGCCGGCTTTCTCGCCAGCACGGCTGCGGAAGACACGCCAGGCCAGGATGAGGAAGACCAGCCCGCCGAACCCGGCGACCGCGAGGTAGGTCAAGCCGCCAAGGCCCGTGAACGCGGGCGTGATGCAGATCGGAACGAACAGCAGGCTGTAGATCAGGATCTGCTTGCGGGTGGAGGCCGCGCCCGCCGTCACCGGCATCATCGGCACCCCGGCCTTCTGGTAGTCCTCGCTCGTGTAGAGGGAGAGCGCCCAGAAGTGCGGCGGCGTCCACATGAAGATGATGGCGCAAAGCAACCAGGCGTTCAGCGGCGTCGTGCCTGTCGCCGCGGCCCAGCCGATCACCGGCGGCAAGGCGCCCGCCAGGCCGCCGATGACGATGTTCTGGGGCGTCGAGCGCTTCAGCCACATCGTATAGACGACCGCGTAGAAGAAGATGGTGAAGGCGAGCAGTCCGGCCGCCAGCCAGTTGGCCGTCATGCCGAGCAGCATCACCGAAAAGAGGGACAGCACACCGCCCATGGCGAGGGCGTCGGCGCCCTGGACCTTGCCGGCGGGCACCGGACGTCCGCGGGTGCGGCGCATCTTCGCGTCGATGTCGGCGTCGTACCACATGTTGAACGCGGCCGAGGCGCCGGCCCCGACGGCGATACAGAATATGGCCACGGCCGCCAGGATCGGGTTCATCCCCGCGTCGGCGCAGATCAGGCCGGTGATCGCCGTGAAGATGACCAGCGACATGACGCGCGGCTTCAGTAGCTGGACGTAGTCCTGCCACCGCGGGGGCGCGCTGCTGCGAGACATGGCTGGCGACATGGTCATCAGGATACTCTCAAAACGATCAGAGGGCGCGCGCTGGAATGTCCCAGCCCGCGCCCCCCGATGGTTTCCGGCGAGCTGGACCTAGTGCAGGTCCGGCTTCACCACGGGCAGTTCGTTGAACTGGTGGAACGGCGGCGGCGAGGACAGGGTCCACTCCAGCGTCGTCGCACCTTCGCCCCACGGATTGGCCTCGGCCTTGCGGCGGAAGATCATCGCGTCGATCAGGACGACCAGGAAGATCCCCACACCGACCAGGGTCACGGCGTAGCCCATCGACGAGACGTGGTTCCAGAGGGTGAACGCCTCGGGATAGTCGATGTAGCGGCGCGGCATGCCTTGCAGGCCCAGGAAGTGCTGCGGGAAGAAGATCAGGTTCACGCCGATGAACATGACCCAGAAGTGCAGTTGGCCGAGCCACTCGCGGTATTTCACGCCGAACATCTTCTCGAACCAGTAGTAGAAGCCCGCGAAGATGGCGAAGACCGCGCCCAGCGACAGCACGTAGTGGAAGTGGGCGACCACGTAGTAGGTGTCGTGCAGGCTGTAGTCGATGCCGGCATTGGCCAGGACCACGCCGGTGACGCCGCCCACGGTGAAGAGGAAGATGAAGCCGATCGCCCAGAGCATCGGCGTCTTGAAGTCGATGGAGCCGCCCCACATCGTGGCGATCCAGGAGAAGATCTTCACGCCGGTCGGCACCGCGATGACCATCGTCGCCGCGACGAAGTAGGCGCGGAGATTGATGCTCATGCCCACCGTGTACATGTGGTGGGCCCACACGATGAAGCCGATGAAGCCGATGGCGACCATGGCGTAGGCCATGGCGAGATAGCCGAAGATGGGCTTGCGCGAGAAGGTCGAGATGATGTGGCTGATCACGCCGAAGCCCGGCAGGATCATGATGTAGACTTCCGGGTGACCGAAGAACCAGAACAGGTGCTGGTACATCACCGGGTCGCCGCCGCCGGCCGCATCGAAGAAGTGGGTGTTGAAGTTGCGGTCGGTGAGCAGCATCGTGATCGCGCCGGCCAGGACGGGCAGCGAGAGCAGCAGCAGGAAGGCGGTGATCAGCACGCCCCAGGCGAACAGCGGCATCCGGTGCAGGGTCATGCCCGGTGCGCGCATGTTGAAGATGGTCGTGATGAAGTTGATCGAACCGAGGATCGAGCTGGCGCCCGCGAGGTGAAGCGAGAGGATCGCCAGGTCCATCGACGGACCGGTGTGGCCGGAGGTGGAGAGCGGCGGATAGGCCGTCCAGCCGCCGCCGAAGCCGCGACCAGGACCACCGTCCACGAACATCGACAGGACCAGCAGGAGGAACGCGGCGACGACCAGCCAGAACGAAATGTTGTTCATCCGCGGGAAGGCCATGTCCGGCGCGCCGATCATCAGCGGCACGAACCAGTTGCCGAAGCCGCCCATGGTGGCCGGCATGACCACGAAGAACACCATGATCAGGGCGTGGGCCGTGACCACAGCGTTATAGCCATGCTTGGACGCGTCGATCAGCCCGGTCTGGGCGAGCCAGCTACCATCGCGGAAGATCTGGATGCCCGGCTCGGCGAGCTCCCAACGGATGAGGCCCGAAAGGGCCCCGCCGATGAGGCCCGTCATAATGGCGAACAACAGGTAGAGGGTGCCGATGTCCTTGTGGTTCGTGGAGAAGAACCAGCGAGCGATGAAGCCGGGCTTGTGTTCGGCTTCGTGGTGATCGTGAGCTGCGGCGTGTGCCATCTTACTCTGTCCTAAGCTCATTTCGCAGCCGGCTGCGCGGCGGGCGCAGCAGGCGTGGTGGTCGGGGCCGGCGCGGCGCCAGCCGCCGGAGCGGCCGGGGTCTCAGCGGCAGGCGCGGCGGCAGCCGGAGCAGCGGTCGCAGCCGGCGCGGCTTCAGCGGCCGGCGCCGTCGTCGAGCCGCCCTTCGAAGCCACCCAGGCTTCGAACTCGGGCTGGGTCACGACCTTGATCTCGATCGGCATGAAGGCGTGGTCGACGCCGCAAAGCTCCGAGCACTGACCATAGTAGGTCCCGACCTTCTCGGCCTTGAACCAGGTCTCGTTAACCCGTCCCGGGACGGCGTCCATCTTCAGGCCGAAGGCCGGGAGCGCGAGGGAGTGGATGACGTCCGCGCCGGTCACCAGCACACGGACCGTCTTGTCCACCGGAACCACCAGCGGATCAGTGGACGCCAGGCGGAACGGAACGTTGCGCTGCTTGGCTTCGTCTTCCGGCAGCATGTTCGAAACGAACTCGCTGACCTTCTGATCGGGCAATTCATAGCCCCAGTACCACTGATAGCCGGTGGCCTTAACGGTCAGGTCCGGCTTGGGCATGTCGTGATAGGCGAACAGCAGACGGAACGAGAAGATCGCGATGAACATCAGGATCAGGACCGGCACGACCGTCCAGATCACTTCGATCACCGTGTTGTGGCTCCACTTCGCCGGCACGGGGTTCGCGCGCTTGTTATAGCGCACGGCCACCCAGACCAGCAGGGCCAGCACGAACAGGCTGATGATCGTGATGATCGGCAGCAGGATAAAATCGTGGAAATTGTGCGCAGCGTGCTTCAGCGGCGAAGCGGCCGGCTGCAGCCCTATGCCGCCGGGCGTCGGCTGCCCCATCAATTCTTCAGCGAACGCCTGGACGCCCCAGAACGCCGACGTCGCGCCCGCAGTGGCTGCCGCCACCCACGTCCGCATGCCCTGAACCCTAGACTTCATGTCCCCTCGGTCTGCTTGGCCGGCCGCGCCTCGCGAAAGACGATCGCCCCCGCCGACTGGAATCAAGACGAACCGCCACGCAAACGCGGGGGCCCGCCCTTAAGTGGGGGTCCATACGCGCTCTCCCGGGGCTTGCCAAGGCGCTAAGACTTCCTATGGCGCGAACTCTGCCGTCCGACCGGCGATCTTTCCGTTCGCGGTCGTCGGAAAACCGGCGACGGATAGGGGCTAGCCCCACGAAAACGAAGGCCCGACGTGAGCGTCGCAGACGATCATTCCGGCCGCGCGAGGGCCCATACCTGTGACTCGAAAGCTCCTTGCCGCCGCCCCTGGGGTGACGTGGCGCGGGCGAACTCCTATTTTTCAAAATCGAAGTCTTTGAAAGCAGATCGCCGATGAACGCCCACGCCCCCGCCGCTTCGATCCTCGAGTCCGCCGGTGTCGCCCCTAGCCGGGCGCGTGAAATCCTCGGCCAGGCCCTGGCCGGAGCTGATGATGGCGAACTTTTCGTCGAACGCTCGGAGAGCGAGGCCTTTCTGTTCGACGACGGACGACTGAAGTCCGCCTCCTATGATTCGTCGGAGGGCTTCGGCCTGCGTGTCGTCGCCGGCGAGACTGCGGGGTATTCGCATTCCAGCGAGGTCTCCGAGGCCGCGATCCAACGCGCGGCCCAGTCCTCGGCTCTGGCCAAGCGCGGCTATTCCGGCGTTTCGGCCGATGGCCCTCGGGCGACGAACGCCAAGCTCTATGGCGAGGAGGATCCGACGGCCTCACCCGACTTTTCGGACAAGGTGGCGCTGCTGCAGGAAATCGACGCCTGGGCCCGGGCCCGGGATCCGCGTGTCGTTCAGGTCATGGCCAGCCTGGCGGGCGAGCGGCGGATCGTCGAGATTCTCCGCGCGGACGGGCGGCTGATCCGCGACGTCCGCCCGCTATGCCGGGTCAACGTCCAGGTCACCGTGGAAAAGGACGGCAAGCGGGAGAATGGCTTTTCCGGCGCCGGCGGTCGAGCCGGCTTCGAGGCTTGGATTTCTCCGGACAAGTGGCAAGCCCAGGCCGAGGAGGCGCTGCGCCAGGCCCTGGTGAACCTCGACGCCGTCCCCTGCCCCGCCGGTGAGATGGACGTGGTGCTCGGGCCGGGCTGGAACGGCGTGCTGCTGCACGAGGCGGTCGGCCATGGCCTGGAAGGCGACTTCAACCGCAAGGGCACCTCCGCCTTCTCCGGCCGCATCGGCGAGCGAGTGGCCGCCCCCGGCGTCACGGTCTTCGACGATGGCACGCTGGCCGGCCGCCGGGGCTCGCTGACCGTCGACGACGAGGGCACCCCGACCGAACGCACCATACTGATCGAGGACGGCATCCTGGTGGGCTACATGCACGACCGGATGAGCGCGCGGCTGATGGGCCTGACCGCCACCGGCAACGGGCGTCGGCAGTCCTACGCCCACATGCCCATGCCACGGATGACCAACACCGCCATGATGGCCGGCGTCCACAAGCAGGAGGAGATGATCGCCTCCACCAAGCGCGGCCTCTATTGCGCGAACTTCGGCGGCGGCCAGGTGGACATCACCAACGGCAAGTTCGTCTTCCAGTGCACCGAGGCCTATCTGATCGAGGACGGCAAGATCACCACGCCGGTCAAGGGCGCCACCCTGATCGGCGATGGTCCCTCGGCCCTGACGCGGGTCACCATGATCGGCGACGACTTCGACTTCGATCCCGGCGTCGGGGTCTGTGGCAAGTCGGGCCAGAGCGTGCCAGTGGGCGTGGGCCAGCCCTCGCTGAAGATCACCGGTCTGACCGTGGGCGGAACGAACATCTGAGGCCCGCCGTCCACAACATGTCGCCGATTTAATCCACATTTCAGGGATTTAATTGGCCTGTCCCCCCGGACGCTGGTCACTTGCCAGCGTTTCGGGGAGCATTGTTACATGATCGTTCCGGCCCTGGCCTCCGCATTGGCCCTCGCCGCACCGCCAGCACCGACTGCAGGCGCATCCGCCGCCGGCGTCATCAGCTATCCTCCTGGGTTCTTCGCAGCCGCCCAGCCAGCGAACGCGGAGGAGATGCTGCTGCGCCTGCCCGGCTTCAATCTCGACCTTGGCGAGGACGTTCGTGGTTTCGAGGGCGCCGCCGGCAACGTGCTGATCGACGGCCAACGGCCCGCGACCAAGACCGACAGCCTCGAGGAGATCCTGCGGCGTATCCCGGCCTCGCAAGTGGCGCGCATCGACCTGATCCGGGGCGGCGCACCGGGTGTCGACATGCAGGGCAAGGCGATCCTGGCCAATGTGGTGCGCAAGCCGGGCGCCGGCTTCCGTGGGCTGGCCGCCCTCTCCGCCCGCTCCGTCTATGACGGCCGGGGCAATCTGAGCGGCCGGATCGAGCTTTCGGGCGGGGCCAACGACCGGACCTGGGACGCTTCGGCTGTCGTGGGCAGCGGCGTCGACGACGGCGCCGGCGAGGGTCCGGAGGTCCGTCTCGGTCCTGACGGCGCGTCTCTGCGGCTCTCGGACGTGGATAGCGAGGGCGACACCCTACAGGAGATACTGACCGCCTCGTACTCGGCGCCCCTCCTGGGCGGCCGCGCCAAGGTCAACGGCCGCCTCTTCAACGACAATTTCAAGTTCGACGAGTCGAACACGATCACCTTCCCGTCGCCGGCGTTCGAAACGACGATCCTTCACCAGGACGAGTTCCAGACCGAACTGGGCGGCAACTTCCTGCGCGACTTCGGCCCCAAGACCTCGCTGGAGCTGGTCGCGATCCGGCAGGACGCGCAGATCGACATCACCGAGGACTTCGCAGCCGCGGCCGGGAAGGCCGCCTTCGCCCTGGACCGGCGCACCAGCGAAAGCATCGGCCGCGGCGTCATCAAGCACCGTCCAAGCGACCGGCTTTCGTTCGAACTCGGCGGCGAAGCGGCGCTGAACGTCCTGAAAAGCCGGACCAGCTATGCGGAGGACGACGTGCCGGTGGACCTGCCGGCGGCGAACGTGCGGGTTGAAGAGCGGCGCGGCGAGGCCTTCGTGAAAGCGACCTGGCGCGCAAACCCGAAGTGGACCTTCGAAGGCGGGCTTCGCTATGAGGCTTCGGCTATCGAATCGAGCGGCGACGTAGGCCTGGAGAAGACGCTCTACTATGCGAAGCCGAGGCTCGCCGTGACCTGGGCGACCACCAGGTCCACCCAGCTTCGGTTTCGGTTCGAAAGGGTGGTCGATCAGCTCGACTTCGACGACTTCGTTGCGGACTCCTCGCTCAACACCGGGGTGGTGACTGCGGGCAATCCCGACCTCGTGCCCGAACAGGCCTGGGTCGCTGAGGCGGCGATCGAGCAGCGCTTCCCGGGCGGCGCGGTGGTGGTCGTCACCGCCCGGCGCTCCCTGATCGACGACGTCATCGACCGCGCCCCGGTCTTCCTGCCGACCGGCGTGTTCGACGCGCCGAGCAATATCGGCGACGGGACCAAGGACGAACTGCTGCTGACGGCGACGCTGCCGTTCGATCCAGTCGGGTTGCGAGGGGTGACCTTGCGCGGCCAGGCCACCTGGCGCCATTCGGAAACCACCGACCCGACCACCGGCGAGGAACGCGAAATCTCCGGCCTGCGCCCCGTGGAGTGGGAGGCTCACCTGACCCACGACCTTCCGGCCTATCGCTTCAACTGGGGCGTGGACGTCTTCGGCGGTTGGCGCGAGACCTACTACCGCTTCAATGAGATCTCGACCGACAAGCTGAAGACTTATGTCGTGCCGTTCGCGGAGTGGAAGCCGCGGCGCGACATCGTCCTGCGGGCCGAAATCCAGAACGTGACGTCGCGGGGATTCCGCCACACGCGCGTCGTCTATGACGGCCCTCGCGACACCAGCCCCGTCGCCTTCATCAACGACCGGGATATCCAGGTCGGCCCGATGTACTGGTTCCGGATCCGCAAGACCTTCGGCTCCTGAGGACGGGCAAGAAAAAGGCCGGACGCCTGAGACGTCCGGCCTTGGCCTTTAGTTCTTCCGGTCGGCCCGGACGGCCGCTGGGCTGACCGCCCCACGCTCGCCGTCGAGCACCGGTGCGATCGGCTCGGGCTGGGCGCGTACCGGATCGTTGGCCCCGTGCGCCCAGTGCTTGATGAAGACGCTGAGGACGATGAAGACCACGCCAACCCCGACGCCGGCCCATCCGAGCTTGTTGAAGCCGTCGATCGAGGTGGCCAGAGCCGCGGCCGGGTCCAGCACCTGCCCGCCCACGGTCTCGGTTCCCATGGCGCCGGCGATGATGCCGCCGACGTACTGGGCGATCGAGGAGGAGAGGAACCACACCGCCATCATGAAGGACACGACCGAGGCCACGGAAAGCTTGGTGATCTCCGAAAGGCCGACCGGCGACAGGAAGAGCTCGCCGGTGGTGTGCAGCATATAGAGCAGGGCCAGCATGATCAGCGGCAGGCGGTAGTTGGCGTCCGCCAGACCTTGGGCCCAGACCACGACCAGGAAGCCCAGCCCGACCTGCAGCAGGCCGAGGCCGAACTTCAGGACCGGATTTGGGTCACGCCGCCGCGCGCCGAGCCAGGCCCACATGGCCGCGAAGATCGGCGCGAAGATCAGGATGAAGCCGGCGTTGAACGACTGGGTCTGAGCCGCCGAAATGCCCATCAGGTCGACGTTGCGGGCGGCGAACAGGTTGAGCGAGGTGCCCGCCTGTTCGAACAGGGTGAAGAACACCACCGAGCCGAAGATCAGCACCAGGGCCAGCATCATCCGCTCACGCTCGATCTTCCCGCACTTGGCGATGAGGAAGTAGGCGATGAAGATAATCGCAGCGATGGTGGAAATCCCCAGCGCCCAGCCGACCAGTTGGTTGCTCTGCACCAGCAGCCAGACCGGAATGACACCCAACAGGCCGGCGATGTAGATCAGCCATTCGCGGTTGATCGGCCCGGCCACGCGAGCTTTGAGCTGTTCGGGATTGGGCGGCTCGCCCTTGCCCTGCAGCAGCGGCTTGCCGAGGACGAAGACCACCCAGCCCAGCGCCATGCCGACGCCGGCCAGGCCGAAGCCGGCCCACCAGCCGACGGTCTGGCCTAGCAGGCCGCAGAGGACGGACGCCCAGAAAGCGCCGAGGTTGATGCCGTAATAGTAGAGGGTGAAGCCGGCGTCCCGGCGCGGGTCGCCCTGCGGATAGAGCTGGCCGACGATCGTGGAAATGTTCGGCTTCAGGAAGCCGACGCCCATGATGATCAGCGAAACCGCCAGGTAGAAGGCGTTCACGCCGAACGGATCACTTTGCTTCTCCATGGAGAAGCTGCCGCTCGGCAGGACGGTCGGCAGCGCGCCGCCGGGAGCCAGGCCCTTGATCTCCAGGCCGCCGTCCTTGTGCGCACCGAAGTCGTAGAGCCTGTCGTCGACCTTGATCTGGACCGTGCGCGATTCCATGCGGCCCTCGGCCACCACTTCGTACCTCTGGCCGCCATAGACCAGTTGCTGGGTCGACGGCGTTCCCTCCACGGCCATGGTGAGGTGGCCGGCGACCAGCAGCAGCGCACCGAAGGCCACGGCCTTTCGCGTTCCGAGGTAACGGTCGGCCAGCAGGCCGCCGATCAGCGGCAGGAGGTAGACCAGGCTGGTGTAGGAACCGTACTGCGCGCCGGCCGTGGCGTCGTCGAACAGCAGATGCTGCGTCAGGTAGAAGATCAGGATGGCGCGCATCCCGTAGTAGGAGAACCGCTCCCACATCTCGGCGAAAAACAGGATGATCAGTCCGCGCGGATGCTGCTTTCGCAGTTGCAGAAGTACGGGGATCCCTGTCGCCAAGGTAATGACGATCCCCAATAGGACTACGATATTCATGAGGGCGGTGTTCCGATTCCTTGTCGGCCGGCTCTCTCCGGGGAACGTTTCCTCCCCACCGGCCAGATTTGGCGGGAGAAGATCACGCTGACGGGCCAAGCACAAGCAATCGGGCGCCCGTCACCAGCTCGTTCCGGGGAGCCCGAGCCCGTCTGGGACGTTGGAGCAGATGAAGGAGACGCGTTTCATGCTGACCCCCGGCCCCGACCACCCGATCGACATCAAGCCCGCGAAGACCTACTGGCGGGTGATGTACGGAGAGCACGTGATCGCAGATAGCGGCGATGCTCTCGTGCTGCAGGAAGCCGACTACCCCCCCGTCGTCTACTTTCCCCGCGCCGACGTCTCGATGGAGTACCTGGCGCGGACGGATCACAAGACCCACTGCCCGTACAAGGGGGAGGCCTCGTACTACACGCTCCTGATGGACGGCCGCATGGCCGAGAACACGGTGTGGACCTACGAAGAGCCCTATCCGGCCATGGAGCAGATCCGCAGCCGCCTGGCCTTCTATCCAGACAAGGTCGAGATCTACGCCGTGGAAGACAAGCTGGCCGATCCGCGTCATCCCCATGCGGCGATCGACGAGATCGTGCAGCATACCGACAGCGGCGCCGGCTCGAGCCAGCGCGACCATTGGCCGCCGAATGTCAGCGCCCCTCGCGACGGAGGGGTCGTCTGACCGCCATTCAGTAGGCGAAGTCCTCGAAGGCCCGCCGCACGTCGCCTTTCCATGGCCCGTGATAGAGTTCGAGCAGGCGTTCGGCCGGCGTCAGGCCGCTGTCGGCGATCTCTTCAAGCTCGCTCAGATAGTTGCTCTCGTCCACCATGCCGGCGCTGAGCCGGTTGCGGTTCTTGAGCCCTTGCCTGGCGATGGCGACCATGTCCTTGGCGACATCCTGGACGCTGCGGCCGTTGACTTGCGCCTTGAGGCCCAGGCGGGCGACATCGGCCCGCAGCCGCTCGTGGTCCTCGACCCGCCAGTCCTTGCAGAGGTCCCAGGCGGCCGCCAGGGCGGCCTGATCGTAGAAGATGCCCGCCCAGAGCGCGGGAAGCGCGCAAAGCCGGCTCCAGGAGCCGGAGTCGGCGCCGCGCATCTCCAGATACTGCTTCAGGCGGACCTCCGGGAAAGCGGTGGTCGTATGGTCGGCCCAGTCCTTGATGGTCGGGCGTTCGCCCGGCAGCTCGGCCAGCTCACCGGCCATGAACTTGCGGAAGGACCGGCCCGAGAGGTCGAGGTACTTGTCGTCGCGCTTGGCGAAGTACATCGGCACGTCGAGGACGTAGTTGGCGTAGGTCTCGTAGCCGAAGCCGTCGGCGAAGACGAAATCCAGCATCCCCGTCCGATCAGGATCGGTGTCGGTCCAGACATTGGCCCTGCTCGACAGGAAGCCGGATGGCTTGCCCTCGATGAAGGGCGAGTTGGCGAACAGGGCGGTCGCGATCGGCTGCAAGGCCAGGCTCGCACGGAATTTGGCGACCATGTCCGCCTCGGAGGCGAAATCGAGGTTCGCCTGGACCGTACAGGTGCGGAACATCATGTCGAGGCCGAGATTGCCGACCTTCGGCATGTATTCCCGCATGATCTTGTAGCGGCCCTTGGGCATCACCGGGATCTCGTCGCGCCGCCAGATCGGCGTGAAGCCGAGGCCCAGGAAGCCTAGCCCCAGTTCGTCGGCCACGGCCTTCACCTCGGTGAGGTGCTGGCCGGTTTCCTCGCAGATCTCGTGCATGGTCTCGAGGGGCGCGCCGGAAAGCTCGAACTGGCCGCCGGGCTCGAGGCTGACATTGGCCTTGCCGCGCTCCAGGGCGATGATGTGCTCGCCCTCATAGACGCCCTTCCACCCGAAGCGGGTGAGGCCCTCAAGCAGCGCCTTGATCCCGGCCGGTCCCTCATAGGGGATCGGGTCATAAGTCCCCAGGCGGAAGACGAACTTCTCGTGTTCGGCCCCCACGCGCCATTCGCTGGCGGGCTTCTCACCCGCCTCAAACCAGCGGACCAGGTCCTCCAGCGTGAGGGGTCGTTCGTCCGTCACGACGCCGGCCATCTCGTTCTCCCAGCCCAGTCCAGCCAAAGCGGCGCGATCTTTACGCCGTTCAGACACCTGGGCGCAATTCAGGAAACCTCAAGGCCTCGCCAATCGCCCTGCGCAGCTTGCCAAAGAGTAAGCGCGCTGATCGCGGCGGTGTCGGCCCGCAGGATCCTTGGTCCAAGCGAAGCGGGCGTCGCATAGGGAAGGTTCCGCAACCGCTCGCGCTCGGCCGGCGAAAATCCGCCTTCCGGCCCGATCAGGATGGCCCAGGGGGCCGACGCCGCGCCTGCGAGGGCGTCCAGCACCGGTCTGGCGTCGCCCGCCTCGTCGCAGAACAGCAGCCGGCGCGAGGCCTCCCAGCCGTCGATCAGCTTTCCCAGCTTCACCGGCTCGATGATTTCCGGCACGTCCAGACGGCCGGTCTGCTCGGCGGCTTCGGCGGCGATGGCGCTGAGGCGATCCACCCGCGTACGCTCGGCGTTGGTCCGCTCGGTGATCGCCAGGCGCACCCGCCGCGCGCCCAGTTCGGCGGCCTTTTCCACGATCGTCTCGATCCGCGAGCGCTTGACCAGGGCGACGATGAGATCGACGTCCGGACCGAAGGCCTGCGGACGTTCGAGGGCGAGCGGACGCAGGATGACGCCGCGCTTTCCCGCCACCTCGATCGCGGTGCGCCACTCTCCGTCACGGCCGTTGAACACCAGCACCTCGTCCCCGACGTCGCGCCGCATCACGGAGGTCAGATAGTGGCTTTGCCCATGATCAAGGGCGAGCGCCACGCCCTGGGCGAGATCTGCGGAAACGAACAATCTGATCATGGAACGAGGTTCTAGCGCCGACCGGCTGATCAGGACTAGGCTCGACGCCATGTCAAAGCCGGACAATGACGACGAATACGAGGCCGAGCTCGCCCATCTGCAGCTCAGCCTTGTGAAGTATCAGCAGCGCGCCATGACCAGCGGCGACAAGGTGTTGATTATCTTCGAGGGCCGGGACGCCGCCGGGAAGGACGGCGTCATCCGACGCATCACCGAGCATATGTCGGTCCGCGCGACCCGCGTGGTCGCCCTGCCCAAGCCGACGGAGCAGGAAATCACCCAGTGGTATTTCCAGCGCTATGCGGCGCACCTGCCCGGCGCCGGTCAGGTCGTGATCTTCAACCGCTCGTGGTACAACCGGGCCGGCGTCGAGCGAGTCATGGGCTTTTCCACACCCGCCGAGCAGGAGACCTTCCTGCGCGACGTCTCCCATTTCGAGATGATGCTGGTGGAGAGCGGGCTCAAGCTCGTGAAGATCTGGCTCGACATCAGCCGCAAGGAGCAACGCGAGCGCCTCAAGGATCGGCGGGAAGATCCGCTGAAAGCGCTCAAGGTCAGCGCTATGGACGACGTCGCTCAGGAAAAGTGGGCCGAGTACAGCGCCGCGCGCGACGAGATGCTGACGCGCACCCACACCGAGGTGAGCCCCTGGGTCTGCGTCGTCACCGACGAAAAGAAGACCGCCCGGATCAACGTGATGCGCCACCTCATCAAGACGATCACGCCACACGAAATCGCCGAGAACGCCCACAGGCCGGACCCCGACGTCCTCTTCCGGTTTGAGATCGACGCCATCGCCCAAGGCCGGCTGAACAAGTAGCGAGGTCGGGGTGGAGCATATTTCGGCCGCGGCCGCCCGGCGCATCGCGCTGGCCGCTCAGGGTTTTGCGGACAAGCGGCCTGCGGCGCCGGGCCGGCGGCATCTGCTGAAGACCGTCGAGCGCCTCGGCGTCGTGCAGATCGACTCGGTGAATGTCGTCTCGCGCACCCATTACCTACCGTTCTTCTCGCGCCTCGGCGCCTATCCGAGACCGTTGCTGGAAGAGATCGCCTGGGGCCGCAAGCCGGCTCTCGTCGAATACTGGGCCCACGAGGCCTCGCTGACCCTCCCGACGACCCGTCCCCTGCTGCAATGGCGCATGGACGACGCACGCGCGGGCGTCGGCGTCTGGAGGGGCATAGCCAAGTTCCTCCGCTCTCACGAGGACTTCATCGCCAAGGCGCTCAAGGAGATCGAAACGCGCGGGCCCTTGTCGGCTTCGGAGCTCAGCATCGGCGCCAAGGGCGCAGGCAGTTGGTGGGGCTGGGGTGAAGGCAAGCGTGCTCTGGAATCCCTCTTCTGGATCGGCGACCTCGCCACCGCCACCCGTCGCAGCACGTTCGAGCGTGTCTATGGCGTGCCCAACGATGTGCTTCCCGCGCAGGCGCGAACCGAGCCGCCGCCGCGCGACGAGGCCCAGCGCCAGCTCCTGCGCATCGCCGCCCGCGCTCAGGGCGTGGCGACCGAACGCGACCTCCGCGACTATTTCCGCATGGGCGTCACAGAGACCAAGGCGCGCATCGCCGAGCTGGTCGAGACCGGCGAACTGGTCCCCGTGAAGGTCGAGGGCTGGGACAACGGCGCTTATCTGCATCGCGACGCCAGGCGTCCCCGGAAGGTCGTGGCCAGCGCCCTGCTCTCCCCCTTCGACAACCTCATCTGGTTCCGCGAGCGGACCGAACGGCTTTTCGGGACTAGGATTCGGCTGGAGATCTACACCCCCGCGCACAAGCGGGTGCACGGCTACTACGTCCTGCCTTTCCTGCAGGACGAGGCGATCACCGCCAGGGTCGACCTGAAGGCCGAACGCAGGAAGGGCGTGCTGCTGGTCCAGGCGGCCCACGCCGAGCCGGGCGCCAACGGCCAAACCGCCGCCCGGCTGGCTGGCGAACTGAAACTCATGGCTGGCTGGCTCGCCCTGGACCGGGTCGAAGTCGCCCCGAAGGGCGACCTCGCCGCAGCGGTCGCGGCGGCCCTGGCGGGCTAGATCACCCCCAGCGCCGTCATGGCCTCGGCCACGCGCACGAAGCCCGCGACATTGGCGCCGAGGACGTAGTCGCCGGGCGCGCCGTATTCCTCCGCGGTGGCTGCACAGGTGTCGTGGATATTGGCCATGATCTCGGCCAGCCGCGCTTCGGTCTGTTCGAACGACCAGCTATCGCGCGAAGCGTTCTGCTGCATTTCCAGGGCCGAGGTCGCCACGCCGCCTGCATTGGCCGCCTTGCCGGGCGCAAACAGCACGCCGGCCTCCTGGAAGAGGCGGACCGCCTCCGGCGTAGAGGGCATGTTGGCGCCCTCGCCCACCGCAATGACGCCGGCGGCGATCAGGGTCCGCGCGTCCTTGCCGGTCAGCTCGTTCTGGGTCGCCGAGGGCATGGCGACGTCGCAGGGCACGTCCCACACCGAGCCCTCGTCCACGTAGTAGGCGCCCTTTCCGCGCAGGGCGGCGTAGTCCGCCACCCGACCCCGGCGGACCTCCTTGACCTCCTTGAGGAGCTCAAGGTCGATACCGGCCTCGTCCACGACATAGCCATTGGAGTCCGAGCAGGCGACGACCCGTCCGCCGAACTGCTCAACCTTTTCCATGGTGTAGATCGCGACATTGCCCGATCCGGACACTACCACCCGGCGACCATCGAACGAGGCGCCCTTCGTGGCCAGCATCCGCTCGACGAAATATACGGCGCCGTATCCGGTGGCCTCGCGCCGCGCGCGCGAACCGCCATAGACCAAGCCCTTGCCGGTCAGCACCCCCGCCTCGTAGCGGTTGGTCAGACGCGTGTACTGGCCGAACAGATAGCCGATCTCGCGCCCGCCCACCCCGATGTCGCCAGCCGGCACGTCCACGTACTCGCCGATGTGCCGATGCAGTTCCAGCATGAAGGATTGGCAGAAGCGCATGATCTCGCCGTCGGAGCGTCCGCGCGGGTTGAAGTCGGAGCCGCCCTTCCCGCCGCCGATCGGCATGCCGGTCAGGGCGTTCTTGAAGGTCTGCTCGAAGCCCAGGAACTTGATGATCCCGAGATTGACCGAGGGATGGAACCGCAACCCGCCCTTGTAGGGACCGAGCGCGGAGTTGAACTGCACCCGGAAGCCGCGGTTGATCTGGACTTGGCCCGCGTCGTCGACCCACGGAACCCGGAAGATGATCTGGCGCTCAGGCTCGCAGATCCGCTCGATCAGCGCATGATCCGCATATTCGGGATGCTTGGCGACCACACGGCCCAGGCTCTCCAGCACCTCGCGGACCGCCTGATGGAACTCACCCTCGCCGGCATTGCGGCTCAGCACTTCGGCGAGCACAGGCTCAAGTTTCTCGTCGATGCCGACCAAGGCGTCCTCCTCCAAATCGCGCGGGGACCTTAGAGGCCGCCCGCCAAGCGGATGCTTCATCGAACAACCCGCGGTCGAATCCAACCCATCGGCTAAGCCTGCGCCTGCAAATCCGCGTGTACGGAACGCCCGGCCGGCTAGGTTCGGCGCGGCTGGAGGCCAGCGCGTGCGGCATGGCGGCGGGCCAGATGGCTGCTGTCGTTCAGCGTCGAGCACAGGGCCGCAACCGCTGGTCGAGCCACTCGAACTGCGCCAGCATGACGGCGATCTCCGTGTCCGAGAACTCGGCCAGCATCTCCGCTTCCCTCTTGGCCAGCTCCCGGCGGATCTCGGCGACCCGCTGCTGGCCGGCGGCGGTGAGATGAACCACACGCGCACGTACGTCCGCGGTGTCGGCCCTCCGCTCCCCCAGGCCTTGCCGAGAGAGAATGTCGATCAGGCGCACCAGGCTAGAGCTGTCGACGCCCACCAGCGTGGCCAGGTCCTTAATGCCTCAGCGCAAAGCCACAGAGGTCAACAACGCCTTCAAGGGCGCCGAATTCTCCACAAGATCTGCGAGCGTGTAGCCGTCGAGGACGTTCAGGAACGCCAGTTGGGCCTCAGCCAGCGCGTGGCGGAGGCGACAGACCGGCGAGATCGCACAAGTGGCGTTCACCGGGTCGAAGCAGGGCATTAGCGCCATGTCCGGTTCGGTGTGCCGAACAAGCTGACCAAGATTGATCTCCTCGGGCGAGCGGGCCAACCGCAATCCGCCCCCCTTTCCTCGCACCGTGTCGAGATAGCCGGCCTGGCCAAGCTCGTAGACCACCTTCATCAGGTGATTGCGCGAGATCTGATAGCTGTCGGCGATCTCGCCAATCGTCGGCAGGGGCTCGGGGCGGACGGCGACATACATCAGCACGCGGAGCGCGTAGTCGGTGTAGACGGTCAGACGCATGGCGCGGATATCCGTTGGCAGGGCGGGTCATTTATCCGCCCGCCCCTCAAGGCGTCCACATGGCGGCATTCAGATCAATGGCGGTCGCCGATCCGAGGCAACTCGGCGAATTGGTGGAACGGCGGCGGCGAGGACAACGTCCATTCCAGAGTTGTCGCCCCTTCGCCCCAGGGGTTGGCGCGACCGCGTCGGCCGCGCGCGAACGCCTCGGCGACCGTCACGAAGAACACGACGATGCTCGCAGCCATGATCACATATCCGATGGAAGAGACCTTGTTCCACAGCGTGAAAGCCTCCGGATAATCGGCATAGCGGCGGGGCATCCCCTGCATGCCCAGGAAGTGCTGCGGAAAGAAGATCAGGTTCGTGCCGATGAAGAACACCCAGAAATGGATGCGCGCCAGGGTTTCGTTGTACTGCGGGCCCGACATCTTCTCGAACCAGTAGTAGAAGGCCGCGAAGATGCTGAAAATCGCGCCGAGCGACAGCACGTAGTGGAAGTGCGCCACGACGTAATAGGTGTCGTGGAAGGTCCTATCCAGTCCGGCGCTGGCCAGGGCGATGCCCGTGACGCCCCCAAGGGTGAACACGAAGATGAAGCCCATGGCCCATAGCATCGGCGCCTTGAACTCAACCGAACCACCCCACATCGTCGCGACCCAAGAGAATACCTTGATGCCGGTCGGAACCCCGATGACCATCGAGGCGGCCGAGAAATAGATGGTCAGGCCGAGGCTCATCCCCACCGTGAACATGTGGTGGGCCCAGACGATCGAGCCGAGGAATGCGATGGCGGCCATGGCCGCGACCATACCCATGTAACCGAAGATCGGCTTCTTCGAGAAGGTCGCCACCACATGGCTGATCACGCCGAAGCCTGGCAGGATCATGATGTAGACTTCCGGGTGACCGAAGAACCAGAACAGGTGCTGGTACATCACCGGGTCGCCGCCGCCGGCCGCATCGAAGAAGTGGGTGTTGAAGTTGCGGTCGGTGAGCAGCATCGTGATCGCGCCGGCCAAGACCGGCAGGGTCGTCAGCAGCATGAAGGCGGTGATCAGCACCGACCAAGCAAACAGCGGCATGCGTCCCAGGGTCATGCCGGGCGCGCGCATGTTGAAGATCGTGGTGATGAAGTTGATCGCCCCGAGAATCGAGGACGCACCTGCAAGGTGGATCGACAAGATGACGAGATCCACTGAGGGGCCGGGATGGCCGCTGGTCGACAGCGGAGGATAGAGCGTCCAGCCGGTGCCCGCGCCGAGTCCTGGCCCTCCATCCACGAACAACGACAGCATCAGGAGGCTGAATGCGGCCACCAGAAGCCAAAAGGAGATGTTGTTCATTCGCGGGAACGCCATGTCCGGCGCCCCGATCATCAAGGGGACGAAGTAGTTTCCGAAAGCCCCCATCTGCGCCGGCATCACGACGAAGAACACCATGACCAACGCGTGGCCCGTGACCGCTACGTTGAAGCCATGTTTGCCGGTGAACACGCCCAATTGGGACAGCCATGAGCCTTCCGCGAAGATCTGCAGGCCGGGCTCGTAGAGCTCCCAACGCATCAGTCCTGACAACGCCCCACCGATCACGCCGGCGATGATCGCGAAGATCAGGTATAGGACACCTATATCCTTGTGATTAGTGGAGAAAAGCCATCGGGCGACGAACCCGGATCTTCCATCCTCCACCGTGCCGATCGCTTGTCCCACAGATCCGGCGACATCGTCCATTTGGTCGTCCTCCGCCCAAAGATGCATTCTCCATACTCTTTTTTGCCTCTTAAGCAATATTGCGTATACTGGTTATAAAAAGGAGACGATGATGGCGAAGCTCCCGCGTGGCGTGGCCCCAAGGATCGGCCCGGGCGTCGAGGTCGGCGTCACCGAGGAGGTCATCCACCGGCAGGTCCACACGTTCTACGCCACAGTCCGCCACGATCCGGCGCTAGGCCCGATCTTCGACCGGGCCATCGACGATTGGGACGGCCACCTGGCGAAGATGTGCGACTTCTGGTCCTCGGTGCTACTGATGACCGGGCGCTTCAAGGGCTCGCCCATGGCCGCTCATGCGCGCATACCCGAAATCCGCAGCACGCATTTCGCACGCTGGCTGCATCTATTCGCTCAGACTGCTCACGCCGTCTGCCCACCAGCGGCGGCCGAGTTGTTCATCGCCAAGTCGGAAATGATCGGCCAGAGTCTTCAGCTCGGCCTCGCCGCCAGCCGCGGCGAGGAAACGGACCGGCTCAGAAATTAAGGCGCCTTCCACACCAAACCGACGCCCGCTTCAGAAAATGCTCTAGATCAGCCTGGCTGCGGCGCAGGCCCTTAGCCCCTCGCGCGCCGTGGCGATCAGATCCGCCGCGCTTCGGGCCGAATAGACGGCATAGATCGAATAGGCGAACTCCGGCGCCCGCTCGACAAGGCGGACCTGCCCGCTTTCGACATAGGGAAGGATCGCTGCGCGCCGGAAATACCCTGCCCCGCCAACGGTGAGCAGATAGCTCAGGGCGAGAGGGCCGAGCGAAATCGCCACCGCCGGATTGGCCAGTTCCGGAAAGGCGGTGGCGTGGCTCGTCCGGAAGGGTTCGCCCCAATCGACGAAGATGTAGTCGTCCGACCGCACAGCTCCATCCTTGGCTGTCGTGACAAGCACGAGCTTCTCTTCAGCCAGCAGTTCGAGCACCAGTTCGGGCCGCTGCGGCGGACTGTAGAGCACCGCAACGTCCAGCGACCCGTCCTGCACGCGATCCAGTAGTTGGGACACGCTCCCCACCTCGGCCCGAACCGCGACGTCCGGCTGATGGTCACGCATCCACAGCATCCAGTCCTCCATCAGCGGGCTCCACAGGCTGAACTCGCCGCCGATCCCGACGAGGTTGGCCCGCCCCGGGGGCAGCGCGATCTGTTGGCGCGCCCGCTCCCAGACCTGCACGAGGGTGGTGGCATGGTGCACGAAGCGGTCGCCGGCAGGCGTGAGCCGGGCGCCTGCCCGGTTGCGCACGAACAGTCGCCGACCGACCTGGTCTTCCAGCAGGCGCACGCGGGCGCTGACAGCGGTCTGAGTCAGATGGAGCCGCTCGGCCGCCCCGACGAAGCTCCCGGTGGCGACGATCTCCAGGAAGGTTTTGGCAAGGCCGATATCCATCGCGTTAGTGCAACATTTTTCATTTTAACCGGCAATAGCATTCATTTGCTTGCATATTTCGAAGGTCGCAAACTGGCGTTGCACGGCCGCCTGGAGGGCCGTCGCGGACCACGAACGGAGACCACCATGTCGCTGCAACTGGGGCAAAAGGCCCCGGACTTCGAACAAGACAGCACAGAAGGACCGATCAGCTTCCACGCTTGGCTTGGTGATGCCTGGGGAGTGCTGTTCAGCCATCCGAAGGACTTCACGCCAGTCTGCACGACGGAGCTCGGCGCCGTCGCCCGCCTCAAGCCGGAATGGAGCCGGCGCAACGTCAAGCCGATCGCGCTTTCGGTGGATCCAGTGGATGCGCACAGGGCCTGGGCGGGAGACATCGCCGAGACGCAGGGCCAGACGCTCAACTATCCGGTGCTGGCCGATACCGATCGGAAGGTCGCGCAGATTTACGACATGATCCACCCGCTGAGCGACCCGTTGCTGACCGTCAGGGCGGTCTATGTCATCGACCCCGCCAAGACCATTCGGATGTCCTTGACCTATCCGCCGAGCACCGGCCGAAACTTCCAGGAGATTCTGCGGGTCATCGACGCCCTGCAACTGACCGACGCAGAGAAGGTCGCGACCCCGGCCGACTGGCTGCCGAGCGAGCCGGCGATCATCCCTCCCAGCCTCTCTGACGAGGCCGCCAGAGAGCGCTTCCCGCAGGGCTGGACCACGCTGAAGCCTTATCTGCGGATGGTGCAGGTTTCATGAGCGACGACCTGCGTCGAACATCGGGGCGATCTGCTCGCCGACCTCGACCGCGCCCTGCATGCAGTCAGCGCAATCCCGATCTCAAGGCGTCCTGACGATGTTCCCGTTTCCCGCCCTCCCCTATGACGACGACGCCCTTGCCCCGATTATCTCCGCTCGCACGTTGCGCGCCCACCACGGGCGACACCAGGCGCGTCATGTCCAGGTCACCAACGAACTTCTGAGCACGCGCGGCTACGTAGTTGAGACGCTCGAGGAAGTTGTCGTCGAGGCGTTCCGAACCGGCCAACGCAAGCTGTTCGACAACGCCGCGCAGGCCTGGAATCACGGCTTCTTCTGGAATTGCATGCGGCCCGGCGGCAGCGCGCTCGAGGGGCGTTTCGCCCAGGCCGTGGTATCGGCGTTTGGCAGCCTCGAGGGTCTGCGGGCGTCCTTCCTCACGGAGGCCGCCGCCCACTTCGGCTCTGGATGGGTCTGGCTGGTGGCCGAACGCGGCGGGTTGTCCGTGGCCTCGACGCACAATGCCGGCACCCCGCTGGTCTGGAATGGATCCACGCCGCTGCTGGCCTGCGACCTCTGGGAGCACGCCTACTATCTCGACCATCAGGGTGACCGTGCGGGCTTCCTGTCGGCTTGGTGGGACAACCTCGTCGACTGGACCTTCGTCGCCCGCCAATTCGAGGCCGAAAACGCAGGCCAGGCGGGATGGCGCTACCCGCTCCCAGCGCTCGCATGAGGGCGCCGCCACCAAGGTTTTAACGTTTGGAGGCTTTGCAGATGAGATTTCTTCACAGAGCCGTGCGCTGGCTGACGCAGAATGGCGCGCCCTGGCGTCAATATCTCCAGGTGTCCATCGCTGAAAATGCGGCTCAAGGCGTCCCGTCCCAGCCGGCCGTAGCGGATCGCCGTGGTCAGCTTACCCTGGCGCCTAATCCTGGCGCCGCTGACTTCCAGGAACGCCCCCAAGTCCGCGACTAAGGGAGCTTAGGGCAACCTTCCGAGCCGATAGGCTCGGCCCCGACGGATGGCCTTGTCTTGCCCTTGATCAATGCGTGGCGGGGAGTAAGTCGGAGGCTTCATGCTCCAATGAGCTGAGCCTCGGAGACCTCGTAGCCATGTACGCCATGTTGCTGTCGAGCGCCGGCGCGCCGCTTGAGGCGGTCACACGCCCAGACCCTGAGCCTGGGCCCGGCGAGATCAGGCTGAAGGTGCTTGCCTGCGGCGTCTGTCGGACCGACCTCCATCTGCTGGACGGCGACCTGCCGATCAGACGGCCTGTCGTGCCAGGACATGAGGTCGTGGGGCGGGTGGAAGCCATGGGACCTGGTGTGAATGGCTTTGAGATCGGCGATCGCGTCGGCGTGCCTTGGCTGGGGCGAACCTGCGGAGCATGCGCCTACTGCCGCGAGGGATCTGAGAATCTTTGCGACACGCCGCAGTTCACCGGCTGGAGCCGTGATGGCGGCTATGCCGACATCATCGTCGCCGACGCGAACTTCTGCTTCCCCATTCCCTCGCAATACAGCGATGTCGAGGCCGCGCCGCTGATGTGCGCCGGGCTGATCGGATACCGGTGCTGGCGAAAGGCCTGCGAAGGCCGCCCGGTGACGACGCTCGGCCTCTATGGCTTTGGAGCCGCCGCTCATCTCCTCGCCCAACTGGCGCTCTCGCAAGGGCAGGAGGTTCTGGCCTTCACTCGGCCTGGCGACGAGGCCGCGCAAAGGCTGGCTGTGGAGTTGGGATGCCGGTGGGCCGGCGGCTCCGACGAACGCCCGCCGGTGGAACTTGACGCAGCCATCATCTTCGCGCCTGTCGGCGAACTCGTGCCCCAGGCCCTCAGCGCGGTCCGGAAAGGCGGGGTCGTGGTCTGCGGCGGCATCCACATGAGCCAGATTCCCAGCCTGCCATATTCGCTCCTGTGGCAGGAGCGGCGGCTGGTTTCGGTGGCGAACCTGACTCGCGCCGACGCCCAGGCCTATCTCCCGCTCGCCGCCAAGGCTGGGGTTCGCCCGCATACGACCGCCTATCCCCTGAGCGAAGCCAATACGGCGCTCGATGACCTCAGACATGGCCGCTTCACCGGCGCGGCGGTGCTTGTGCCATAGCGGTGGCGCGCGCGAAGAACCGGCCAGCCAGACAACTGCTTGGAATTTGGAGCGGGCGATGGGATTCGAACCCACGACATTCAGCTTGGGAAGCTGGTCCTAAACCAATGGAATCGGTTGATTAGATCCCAAAGATTTACGGGGCAAACGGCGCTGTTCCTTGGCCGCATGGGCGCGCTGCTGGCCAGGATGGGGCCGGCGGTTCTGTTCACCCACCCCCAGGGCGGTGGTCCAGGCTGGCTGATGGCGATCAAGAGCCCCAACGTCAAGGCCATCATCGCATTCGAGCCGGGCAATGGCTTCATCTGGTCTTCATGACGTCCTGCGCCGGTTATCCCGGCTGTGAGGCGTTCCGGCAGTGCTTAGCTTGAGCAAGCGCGAGCATGGGCGTTGCGGCTCGCGCATCGGCAGGCGTCTTAGGCGGCGGAGGGCGGCTTGAGATGCAGGATAGGCCGGCTGGCGCTCGCGGGCGTACGCGGCGTCGCAGCCGGCGGACGGGAGATCTTGTCGAGGGGGCGACGTCGACGCCGCAAGACGGTTGTGAAACTCATGTGACTCCTGGATGTTGCGAGGCTTCCACCTCGATGAATTTGCGTGATGCTGGCGAGCGCCTGTTGCGCGCAGCCGGATCGGCGGTCGTCAGAAGACCGTGGTCGATACGCCCCAGACCAGCCTGTTGATCTGTTCAGCCAGGGCCTCGGCTGCTGCGATGTCGCAGTCTGCGCGCAGGTCGAGCGTAAAGAGCGAGTTGCTGTACGACGACGCTTCGCCGTCGCTCCGCTCGAAGGCGAGGAATGGCGAGCCGTCGGACTTTGCGTGAACGACGCAACGGTGCTGTTGGTCGGGGCTCATTGCAGGATCCTTCGATCTCCGTCGTCGCTGCGCGATTGCAATCGGCGCACGACGTCTGAGGCTTCCTCCCAGGTCAGCCCCTCCTGGAGCACGCGCTCGACGATGACTGTCTTGCCGGTCCACCGGTCGAAGACAGCCCAGCCAGCGGCGTCCCGCCTGAGGTCGAATTGCGCGGCCATGGGACGGCGCGGCCGTGACCCGTGAACGCCACGGCCTCTTAGGCCTAGGCCGTCTGCAGCTGTCCAGCCGCGGTCTTGCCGCTGCGGCTGTCGCGTTCCAATTCGAAGCTCAGCTTCTGGCCTTCATGTAGCGACGCCAGGCCTGCGCGCTCCACGGCCGAGATGTGCACGAACACATCGCTGCCGCCATTCTCGGGCTGGATGAAGCCAAAGCCCTTTTGGCCGTTGAACCACTTTACGGTGCCGGTTTGCATAGTTTTTTCCCTTTCGGGTATGAGTTCTCGCGCTCGAAATGAGCGAGAAGATCAAATTTTTCGAAGAGGATCGTAGGTTTTCCCGAAATCTAGAGCGGGACTCTTTTTCGGAATTTTGCGAACCAGCGCGAGTATTTGATAGGCAAATATCGCACACTTATTCGCGCGACCATAGGAATATTTTAGATCGCGAAATTTTTGTGGCTAGATGCTACGTCCGGGCGCCATGCGCACAACTCTCATCAGAACTATCGTCAATGTCTCAAAGCATGACTGGCTTTGGTCGGTCGACGACGAGGGGCAGGCCTTTGGTCACAGCCCGGACAAGGAGATCGCAAGAGCGGCCGCTCATCGTCACGCTCGGCGACTCGTCGACGGCGGACGGCCCTGCGAAGTGAGGGTGTCGGGCGAAGCGCCGAACTGGAGAGGCTAGCGCGCGGACTCAGTCGCCCCCGGCTGCATCCCCGACCATATCGCGAGCGGCTACGCGGCGAGCGACTTCCAGAGCATGCAGCGCTCGGCGGTCTTCCGCTTCCGCCAGGATAGTCCAGGCCTGGGCGGCAGAGTGTAACTTGCCTCGGACATGTGCGAGCGCGGCGTCCGCCGCCGCGTCAAGAGCGTCGGCAGCACGCCGCCGGTAGTCGGCTGCCGCGATCTGGCTCTTGAGCATCAGATGAACCTTCCTGGATTTGACGGCGGAATGGGGTCGAGAGCGCCACGGGGCGTGGGAGGTCTAAGCAGCCGTATTCCTGCCGTCGGCTTTTCGGCGGTCGCGGTTAGATCGTTTCTGGCCCTTGGCCATGGGGGGGCCCGTCGGCCAGAGGGTTGGTGACGGCGAAGCTGAGCACGACCTCGTTCGGCAGGGCGTCAGACCGAAGCGGATTGGAAAAGCCAATCTCCAGCCGGTTCGGCGTATCGTCGATGACAGTGAGCCGATCATCGACCCAGGCTCCCCCAGCAGCGGCGTGGCTTCCCCAGACTTCCAGCCAGCAGTCGACGTCCTGGGCCGGGATCTCTATCCGCTGCTCACAGTCTCGGTTCCCCACCCTGGAGCCATAGGCCAGGCGCGGCAGCGCGGACGCCGCGGCGCCAACGGGGCGCAGGTGAACGCTCCATCGATGCAGGCCCGCATCGGCGCGTGCAGTCACGGCGAGGCTGATCGTCGATCCGGCCGCCATATTCAGATTGCGCATGAACTGGTCCCAAGTTGGGAGCGACGTCTGCTCATTGGCCGCCGCTGAGAGGATTGGGCGGGGCGGCCGGCCGTCGGCCATGCAGCCGCTCGAGCATCTGCCGCAGGCGCTCCGCCTCGGCTGCAAGCTCGGTGACGTCTTCCTGAAGCTGGGCGTTCCTCTGACGCAGATAGGCGTTCTGCCGTACGAGGTCTTCCAGATGGACCGGGTTCACCGCACCGCCCTCCAGCCCAGGAGGGCGAATATCTTGGGCAGCAACAGCGCCCCGACGACCAGCAGTGCGGACGCTATGAAAAGTGACGGCATCCGCTCACCGAGGATCCGGCCGCAAAGCCGCCGCCGATCGCCTTCGACCGAGATCGGCGGTTTCGGAAGCCTGGTGAGCGCCGATTAGCCTCGCCCACTCCCGTTTGCCGGCCACTCTTTGGTGGCCGCCGAGGTCAGGCAGGAAGGACCGCCTCTTCTCCAGCAGCCTCTCGTTTATCCAGAAGCTATCAAAGCCGATCACCGCGCGCGACGAGCTCATCAACCGCCCGGCCATGTTGCAGGCGGCGCGGTCGTTCGCGGCATGACACAGATATCGCGTCCCTTGCGCCGATGCATCCGCCATTCGGATCTCGACCGCCCAATATCCCGGCTCCTCTTCTATTGTTTTCAGCTTCAATAAATCGCCCATGTATGAGCTTTCACGATCTCTCTGGAGATACGCAGCGCGTATCTATCCGGGAGAATGCGCCGCCTTGGACGCCCTTGATCAATTTGATATTAGCACGTTTACGCCAGGGCGCGTCATCCATACGTAAAACTGATTACGTTTTGCAGAGACAGCGCCCCTTAGGCCGGAAATACCTCGGCTTCTGGACTGGACCGATCGCGAGCCTCACTGGGCGATGGGCTGATCGAAATCGGGATTTTGCTTCAGACGCGCGATGGACCCCGCTCGTCGCCGCAGTTGCTGCACCGACAGTACGACCCACGAGGGCGTCAGCCGGAAAAGCTGACTCTCTGCTCTGCAATTTCAACGACTTACGAGATGGCATTTCCAAAAAACGCCATTTCTCGGAAGAACGCCAGAGCGAGCAGCGAGCCCGACGCCCCATCTAGTCGTTTGATTTTTATAGATTATTGGAGCGGGCGATGGGATTCGAACCCACGACATTCAGCTTGGGAAGCTGGTCCTAAACCAACGGAACCCGCCGGTTAGATCCCAAAGATTTACAAAGTAAACGGCGTTGCTCCTTGGCGCGCATGGGCGCGAAGGGAACTTCGAAATGGACGCGCCGATCATGCGCGACAGGGCCGAAATCGACATTCTTAGAACGGCACCGCCGGCGCAATACAACGAAGCTGCACCGTTGTAAAAGAGTCGACCATCCGCCTAGCCTGCTGCCATGAACATCTGGAAGCACCGCGAGCAGATCGGCCTCGCACTGCTCGCGCTGCTCGCCTTCACTGGCCTCACCTTGGCGATGGCGCTCGCCTTCATGGATAAGCCCACAGGCGGCGCATTGTGCGGCGCCCTCGGCCTGCTGCTCCTCGCCTTCCTCCAACTCTCCCGCTTCAAGGCATTCAAAGGTCTCGGCTTTGAAGCCGAACTCTGGGAGGACAAGCAGAAGGAGGCCGCCGAATTGGTCGAACGGACGCGCGATCTGCTCGGCGTCCTGTCAACGACAATGCTGACCGCAGCCCCACGCCTCGGCCGCCTCGGCACGGCATTTTCTCGCCGCGAGCTTCTGGATCTGGCGCAGGAGGTAGAGCAGTTGCTTGTTGAGGCCGGCGCGCCCGAGGCGTCGAACCCACGCCTTCGGGGAGAGATCGATCGACTGATCAGCTGGGATCTCGCCCGCGAGACTACGGGTACCTTGGGAAAGGAAATTCGACAGCGCGCCGAGCAGCTTCGAGCCGAGATCAGCCAGCGCTTCGGGAGCCCCATCAGTGATGCGGAGGGGTTCGGGCGCGAGCTGGAGCGGGTCAGAACCCTACAGGCTTGCACAATCGACCCGAAGGACCTCGACCCATTGAACCGAGGTCAGTGGGCGGCGGACATCAGTGCGCGCATCACTGCCCTGCCGGAATTCACCGAGGCCGAGAAGGCGTCTCTGCGCAATCAGGTGAACGACAGCCTCCTCGACCTAGAGGCGTGGACAAACGGGCGTAACGTCAGGCGCCCCGAGACATTCTTCAATCCGCGGCCGCGCGAATAGGATCCGTTGCACGCCTCTTGCCGCCGTCGCTCCACAGGAATGAGCGCACGTACAATCGCAAACGCCGCTTCTTTTGCCCGACCCAGCATGGGAACGCCTGCATCGGCAGCCAGGGCACCAAAATCAACTACGTGAACAGCCCCTCACCATGTCCAAGGCCAGCCTGCCAACTTCGCCTCCGGCGACTCTCGCTTGTCTCGATCGACCAATCTGGTGGAAGGGCGCGCGCCAAGCTCCAGGTCAGGCCACCGCAATCACCGAAGGCTGCCGGTCGCCGCTGGAACTAAACCTCAAGAACCGCGAAGTGGCGAACCTCACATGGCTTGAGGTGGGCTTCATCGTGCGCTTGGCGGCACTGACGGGCCTTCGGCGCGCGGATCTGCTGCGGCTCGAATGGGCGCACATCAGCGACGTCGCGATCCAGCTGACGCCGCTGAAGACCAGTCGGCGCCGCCAACCCCGGCGCGTCATCGTGCCCCTGCTCGACGAAACGCTCGCCCTGCTGAAGGAGATCAAGGAGCAGCAAGAGCGTCGCTGGACCGAACTCGCCGGGGCGGCGATGCATAAGGGCACGTCCGCGCCACCCAAACCGCACACCGTGCTCAGCAACACCCGCGGGCGCGCCTGGACCAAGGACGGCGCCGAGCACCAGGTGCTGGAGACCAAGCAGAAGCTCGGCATCGACAAGCACTTGCATGACTGCCGCGGCAGTTTCGCCACGCGCCTGCGCAAGGCCGGGGCCACGGCGTCGGAAATCGCCGACATCCTGGGCTGGACCGAAGCGCGCGTCGAACGCCTGTTGGCGCTCTACGTCGACACTGACGACGTGGTCCGCGACTTCGCCGAACGCATCCGGGCGAAGTCCGCCGCGCGGCGGCAATCCTGACCTGAAAATCTGGCGCATGCCGCGCCCACTATGGAGAACATCATGACCAGTACCGGAATGATCGACGGCGGAGGACCGCCCCTCGCGCCTTCTCGAGTTCTTGAGCGTCGGACCAGCCCGGGTGTCTACGGCGCTCGGCTCGGCCCGACCTGGCTCGGGAGCCGGTGGCCGCCGCCGCTCGGCCCGACGGCGATCGGCCTCCTGATCCAACCGCCCATGCCGGAGGGCGACCGGTGGCGCGAACTGGACTGCGACGGCTATGCGCGCCAGATGGTGCAGCTTGAGCAGACCGGAACGGATCGGTTCATCGCGACAACGGGCGCCGTTTTCGATCTCGCGGCCCAACAGATCGCCCCCGTCCGGCACCTGGGCATCTTCGACGGCGATCAGTTGCTCTATTTCGGAGCGCTCCTCCTGACTCAGTCGTCGGGGCAGAACGGCATCCATCTGCCGCCCCGCTCACTCCAGGTGAAGCTTAAGCGGTAGTGTTCCCCGGCGGGGAACCTCATCGCAGGTCGATGGGGTTTTCGCTCCCCCAACTACCGCGCACCGCGACGCCGGCACTCGTCGCTGCCGGCGTTCTTGGGGTCGGAGCACATCAGGTCGACGATCTGCTCACGAAGTCCGCCCGGCCCCTCGCACCTCGGGCCGCGTCGAATTTCGTCGAACCGTCGCTGCTGCTCTTCAGCCGACACCGACCGCGATTGGTTCGCGACGTGCTGCATGCAGCCGGACGCGGCCCAGCTCGCCTGTGTCGCGTCACGGTCCAGTACGAACGAGCCGTTATAGAAGGTTTGCAGCACCTCCTGCCTCTCACGCCCGCCCTCGCGATAAATCGTGCATCGGACTTCGTCGCCGAGGGGCGTTTTGAAGCGATACGATCGAACGGTGTCCTGCGCCTGAGCCAAGCCCGCGAGGAGGAGCAGGCCGGCCGCCGCGGCGCCCCCAACCCAAACTCTCATCGGGCCGTTCCCGCCAGGTATCGCTGGGCCATCGGCGAGTCCGCCGGGATCACCGTCGCCGCGCCGCAGGTCCGGCAATAGCTGTCCTTACGCCCCATCCGCCACAGGCTGTAGCAAAGGCCCGGGACGATGAGGAACAGCCAGAGCAAGATCTCGATTGCACTGCTGCCGCGATTGCGGACGCGCGGCTTACCCACGCTGCCGCAGGACGTACAAAACACGCGATGGGACATATCGACCTCCGCCTTCCAATTAATATGTAGGCTATTAGCCCGTGGATTAACGCGGGTTGAATCGGTCGCTTGTCCGCATGGACGGGCTCGCGCTCTTGGCGTGGAATCTCAGACGACTCCGCGCGGAGCGAGGTGTGTCGCAGGAACGGCTCGCCGCCGATTCCGGCGTGGATCGCGCCTACATCAGCGAACTGGAACGTCAGCGCGGAAACCCGTCGCTCCCGCTGCTTGATCGCCTAGCACGCGTTCTCGAAGTGCCTCTGGTGGAGTTTTTTGTGGAGCCGCCGGAGGGAACAGAAGCGCCTCGTCCGCTGCAAAGCGGGCGAAAACGGGCGACCTCGCCGAGGTGACAGGCAGCTAACCACCCAGCGGAGACTGCTAGGGCTGACGGACGACCGCTCGGCGCCACAACGGACCTTGACTTCCCTCCAGAATGCCGACGCCTGGCGGACGAGCCTTGAGCAACAGAGTGCACCGGTCCCACGGAATTTCTTATCGAACTCGGCACCAATAACTGCGCCCTTCAGATTCACGACCGAGACGACACGGCCGCAATAGCATCTACAATTTTCAGAAACATGCCCTGTAGGCCTAGCTGCGGAATCGCAATTATGGTAGGGTCCACACCTTGTGGTCGATCCGGTCAGCACCGCTATATGTTGTGGACGTCGGCGGCGCGCCAGTCGAATGGCCAGAGGTTTGGGGCGCAGTTATTTGATGCGGCATCACGCAGTTATTGAGCCGGCCTCAGAGGTTTTTGTCGCACCCGTGTCCGCGATCGTCACCATCTGCGCCAACCAGAAGCGGTTCAGGCCGGGGCCGAACAGCACGCCCGCCACCCTCGCCCCCGCGCCTCAAGCGACACTGGTTTCGACCTGGCTCGACCTGGTCGGCGCGACCGCGCCGGTGGCTGCCGCGACAGACCTGTATGGCGGACGGGCGTTCGGCCTAGCGCGGGACGTCGCGGCCGCCGCCGGGACGAAACTGTTCGTCGTGTCCGCGGGATTTGGCCTGGTCCCGGGCAGCCAGAAGCTCCCCGCCTACAGCCTGACCGTGGCGCGCCACGATGAAGACTCCATACAAAGAAAGGCGGTCGGCCCATTCGATCCCGCCACCTGGTTCGAGGCTCTCACCGATGGCCCCTACTCGGTCGCGTGGAAGGACGTATTCTCCGAGGGCGACGGTCGCGTTCTCGTGGCGCTGACGAAGCCCTATGCGGAGATGGCGACGCCGACCTTGGCGAAACTGCCCGCCAGCGATTTGCGTCGACTGCGCCTGTTCGGGGCGGGCCTGGGTACCGTGCTGCCGGCGCCCCTCAAACCCTATTTGCTGCCCTACGACGACCGCCTGGACAGCCTGTTCCCGGGGACCCGGTCGGACTTCGCCCAGCGCGGCCTCGTCCACTTTGTGCAGAACGTCGCCTCAACCGACGGCGACTACTCCACAGACGCGGCGCGGGTGCGCGCATTACTGGCGGCGACAAAGGCGCCCCCGCGGCCGGAGCGGCGCGCGGTCACCGATGAGACTCTGCTGACCCTGATCCGTTCCCGGCTAAGCCCGCGAGCGAGCGCGAGCCGACTGCTCCGCCAGCTTCGCGATGAGGATCAGATGGCGTGCGAGCAAGGCCGCTTCGCCAGGCTCTTCCGCCAAGCCCAGATAGAGGGCGCTGCCCATGACGCGCCCTAAGAAATCGAGCGAGCCTACACTCGCCATCCGTGCGGTCCGGACCTTCCAGGCGGACAAGGCGGTCTACGCCTTCTTCCTCGCCGGCGCGGACCTCCTCAAGATCGCGGACATCTCGCGAGTGCGCCGCGATGCGGAAGGCGGGCTTCAGGGCTTCCAGCGCAAGGGGATCAAGAGCCACGTCCAGGCGATCACCGAGTTCCTCGATCAGGGGCCGGTGCTCTTCCCTAACTCCATCATCCTCGCGATCTCGCCGCGCGCACGGTTCACCGCTGCGCGCGGCGAGCGTCCGTCGGGCGATCTGAGGGTGGCCGAGGCGGGCACCCTGCGCATTCCGATGCCGAAGGACGGGAGCCGCGCCGCCTGGATCGTCGACGGCCAGCAGCGCTCTCTGGCGCTGTCCCAGGCCAAGGACCAAGGCTTCCCCGTGCCGGTCGTCGCCTTCGCCTCGGAGGAATTGTCCGTCCATCGCGAGCAGTTCATTCTGGTCAACAAGGCCAAGCCGCTCGATCCCCGGCTGATCAACGAGCTTCTGCCCGAGGTCGACGCCCATTTCCCGAGGGACCTGGCGGCGCGCAAGATACCGAGCCTGCTCGTTCACCGCCTTCAGACCTCGCCGGATTCCCCATTGCAGGGCCTGATCCGTCGGGTTTCGGAGGACGAAGGCCGTGGCGTCATCATCGACTCGGCGCTCATCAAGGGCATCCGGCAGAGCATCGCCAGCGGGCTCGGCGCCCTTGGGCCGCTGAAGGCCAGCGCCGGGCACGCGGCCGACGTGGACGGCATGTACCGCATCCTCGTGGCGTTCTGGGGTGCAGCGAAGGTCGCCTTCCCCGACGCTTGGGGACGCCCAGTGACGGAAAGCCGGCTAATGCACTCGGCGGGCGTCGAGGCGATGAGCCTGTTGATGGACCGGGTGATGTCGCGCGCCGCCCCCGGCACCGACCTACACGCCCATGCCTATGAGGCGCTGAGCCGGATCGCGCCGCACTGCCGCTGGACCTCAGGGCGCTGGAACGAACTGCAGCGGGATTGGAACGAACTCCAGAACGTGTCCCGGGACATCAAGCTGCTGTCCGGCCATCTGGCGCGCCTCGATCACCTCTACGCCTTCGCCAAGGTGGCGTCGTGAAGTTCATCTTTGCCGACAGTCTGGACACGATCGACCCCGCCTACGACTTCGTGGCGGATCGAAACGGCGCGGGCCGCACAGTTCACCGTGACGATCAGTATCCCCACGAGTTCCTGGAGCAGGCGCCCTACGACGGCATCCTGGTGTCGCGGGGGATCGTTGGCGATGCGCGCTATCCCGGAAAATACTCCGAAGCGCAGCTCATGCGGTTTCGGCGCGAGGGCGCCAGGCGGTTTCTGCGCTACCCGCTGGAGCGCTTTCCCGACAGCATGATGATGGGCGACTGCGGGGCCTTCACCTATCGCAACCTGCCTGAGCCGCCCTACCGCGCCGCCGACACGGCGGAGTTCTACGCGGACGGCGGCTTCACCCACGGCTGCGCGCCCGACCACCTGATCTTCGACTTCGACGAAGTCGGCGTCGAGCGCGCCTTGGCGGATGTGCCGGAGGACGTGCGCAACCGCTACGAAATCACCTTGCAGAACGGGTCGGAGTTCTACGCCGAGGCGCGGCGCTTGGGTCCTGCCTTCACGCCTATGGGCGTGATCCAGGGCTGGTCGACCAAGAGCATGGCGGAGGCCGCCCAAAAGTTGGCGGCGATGGGCTTTGACTACCTGGCGATCGGCGGCACCGTCCCGCTGAAGATCGACCAGATCCGACGCGTACTGGCGGCCGTCCGGGGCGCCCTTCCCCACTCGGTGCGCCTGCATCTGCTGGGCTTCGGCAAGATCGAGGAACTCCGCTCGCTGGAGGAGTTCGGGGTCACGAGCTTCGACACCACCTCGCCTCTGCTTCGGGCCTTCAAGGACGCCAAGAAGAACTATTGGGCCCGCGCCTCAAACGGCGACCTCACCTACTATACGGCGATCCGCATCCCGCAGGCGACCGAGAACAACAAGCTCAAGCACAAGGCGCTTGAAGGCAGCCTTAATCAGGAAACGGCCCGCCGGCTCGAGGACGCCGCTCTCAAGGGCGTTCGAGCCTACTCGGCTCGCGAGGTCTCCCTCGATCAAGGCCTCGACGCAGTCATGGAGTACTGGTCGGCGCTCAATTGGGACGAAGAGACGTCTCCGACGCGCCGCGCGGAAGCGGCCGCACGTCAGCGAAAGGTCTACGCCACCACCCTGGCCGCCCGCCCGTGGGAGGACTGCGGGTGCCGGGTCTGCCGCGAGAGCGGAGTCGAGGCGCTCATCTTCCGCACGTCGAACCGCAACAAGCGGCGCGGCATCCATAACCTCCACGTCTTCCACACGCATCTGAACGAATTTCGCCAGGAACCGGTATGAACCAGACCCACCTCACGTTTGACGCCCTGGTGCCGGTTCAGAGCGAGACCGCGACCGTGTTCAGCTTCGTCGCCAAGGCGGCCGACATCGCTCAGATCGCTCGGATTGAACGCGCAGGTCGAGCCTCCGACGGCATGCTGCAAGGCTTCCAGCGCCCGCAGATCGCCGCCCATATTCGGGAGATCCGCGACTATCTGGAAAAGCCCAACGCGATCCTTCCGAATCCGATCGTCGTGGCGTTCCTCGGCAAGGCCGAGCTGGAGCCCACGAAAGGCGCAATCGGACCGAGGCGCTTGAAGATCGATATCAGCGATGGCCCGCCCGGCTGGATCGTCGATGGCCAGCAGCGGTTCACCGCCCTCTCCGAGCTTTACGGTCGCGAGTTCGAGGTCCTCGTCTCAGGCTTCCTCTGTGACACCGAGGAGGAGCTGCAAAAGCAGTTCATTCTGATCAACAACACCCGCCCCCTCCCCAAGGCCCTCGTCTATGAGCTGCTCCCGCAGGTCGCCGACCTTCCACTCCGGATGTCGAGCCGGTCGCAAGCCGCCCTGCTCACCGAGGCGCTGAACTACCGCGCGGGCTCGGCGCTAAAGGGCTTGATCAAGCAGCAGACCAACCCGAAGGGCGTGATCCGGGACACGGTGCTGCAGCGGGTGATCATGAACTCGCTGAGCGACGGCGCCTTGCGCCTCTACGCCGGCGACGACGCCTTGCTACTTACCAATGGCGGCGAGCTGATCAGCGAATATTGGCACGCCGTGCAGACGGTCTTCGCCGCCGACTACGACGGCAAGACGCCTAAGGATTCCCGCCTGATCCACGGCACGGGGATCATCGCCCTGGGCTACGTCATGGATTATCTGAACGCTGTCACCGGCGCTGAAACGCGCGATGAGTTCGCCCGCGGCCTTCGGCTCCTGAAAGGCAAGACCGCCTGGTCGTCCGGCGAATGGCATTTCCGCGACGAACGCCGTCGCTGGAATGGCCTGCAGAACGTCCCCGCCGACGTCCGCCAGCTGACCTTCTACCTCCTTGAGGTGATCAAGAACGCGCTCGCCGCCCAAGAGCGAGCCGCCTGACATGACCTACTCCGTCAAGGAGATGTTCTACTCATTGCAGGGGGAAGGCCGGCACACCGGCCGCCCCGCAGTGTTTTGTCGCTTCGCCGGCTGCAATCTTTGGAGCGGCCGCGAGCGGGACCGGGCCACAGCGGACTGCCGGTTTTGCGACACGGATTTCGTCGGTGTCGATGGCGTGGGGGGCGGACGGTTCAAAACGCCAAGCGCGCTCGCCGACGCGATCGAAGCGATGTGGGCAGGCCAAGGCGGCAAACGGTACGCCGTACTGACCGGGGGCGAGCCCTTCCTTCAAGTCGATGACGCCCTGATCTCGGCCCTTCGGGAAAGAGGATTCGAGGTGGCTGCCGAAACCAACGGCACGATCGCATCGCCGGGCTTGATCGACTGGCTGACGGTTAGCCCCAAAGGTTCGACCAAGCTCGAACAGACCTCGGGCGACGAACTGAAGCTGGTCTTCCCGCAGGATGGCCTCGACCCTAGCGCCTTCGAGAGACTCGCCTTTCATCACTACCTGCTGCAGCCGATGGACGGGCCGGATCTCGAGGCAAATACACAAGCCGCCATTGCCTACTGCCTGCAGCACCCTCAGTGGCGGCTATCGCTACAGACGCACAAATTCATGGGCATCCGCTGATGCACGAACTCAGCAAGGAATTTCGCTTTGACGCGGCGCACACGCTGCATCGCTCCGTCGATGTCGAGCCAAGCCGCCGTATCCACGGCCACTCCTACCGCGCCGAGGTCGTCGTCCGCGGCAGAGCCGACCCGGAAAGCGGCATGGTTGTCGATCTGGGGCTGCTCGAACGGGCCATGGAAGAGGCGCGCGACGGCCTCGATCACCGGTTTCTCGACGAGATCAACGACCTTGGCCCGGCCACGATGGAGAACTTGTCGAGCTGGATCTGGCGCAAGCTGCAGCCGGTGTGCCCCAACCTCTGGCGCGTGACGGTGCGGCGCGACAGCGACAATGGAGCCTGCAGCTACTTCGGGGGGGAGGCGGCCTGATGCCCGGTGAAGCGGCGCTCGTCCTGTTCTCCGGCGGCCAGGACTCGGCCACCTGCTTGGCCTGGGCGTTGGACCGCTTCAAGCGGGTCGAGACCATCGGCTTCGACTACGGCCAGCGCCACAGGATCGAATTGGATGTGCGCTCGCGCTTCCTGGCCGAACTCAGGAGCGCCTTTCCGCAGTGGGGGTCCCGCCTCGGCGAAGATCATCTCCTTGACCTGACCTCGTTGGGTCGGATCAGCGACACCGCCCTGACCACCGGCGCGGCCATCGCCTTTGCGGGCAGCGGCCTGCCGAACACCTTCGTGCCAGGCCGAAACCTCCTGTTCCTGACCTACGCCAGCGCCATCGCCTACCGGCGGGAGATAAAGCACCTCGTCACCGGGGTCTGCGAGACCGACTATTCGGGCTATCCGGACTGCCGAGACGACACGATCAAAGCGCTCCAAGTCGCCTTGAACCTCGGCACCGAAAAGCGGTTCGTGATCGACACGCCGCTGATGTGGATCGACAAGGCCGCGACCTGGGCGCTCGCCAACGACCTGGGCGGCCAAGCCCTCGTCGAACTGATCGTGGAGCACTCTCACACCTGCTACCAGGGCGATCGCGAGCATCGCCACGCCTGGGGCTACGGCTGCGGGACCTGCCCCGCCTGCGAGCTTCGCGCAGGCGGTTTTGAAGTATGGAGCACAGTGGCCTAGCGATCTGCTCCAGCCCAGATCAGGAAGTCGATTTGCTTCATCTGCGAGATCGGCTGTTCGCCCGGTAGTAAGGGAAACGTGGCCTCGAAGGCTTTCGACCAGGCTTGCGCCTCGGGAGTCCGAACGATCTCGCGCATGAACTTCGTCAGCCACACGTAGTACGCAGTGACGACATCAACACCACCTTTGAATGGCGGTGTCTCGGTCAGTGAGCCGAGCCACTTGCGCACGACGCTGTCGATGATCGGGTATTCGGGGTCGATCGTGGCAACGAGCTTGCTCACGAACGACGCCTCGACTCGCCCGGTCTCGGCCGACAAACTGCGGACGATATCCGCGAAGAGGTCGATGCTCCCCGCAGGGCCATTCTTTGCAGCCTCAAACCGCTCGTAGAAAGATGCCCTCCAGGCCACGTTGCGTCGGACACCGTAGTAGGCGTTGAACCGGCGTCGCAACGGCTCGGCCTCTTCGTGGCGAAGGTCAAGCGACGCCACGCCCGTTGCAATGCTGCGGTAAGTGGCCACGGGGCACGGAGATCGCCCTGCGATGGTCGCCAGCGCCTTGCCGTGAAGGTTCGGCAGCGCTGCCGCGACGGCGATGAGTTGGCCTGACATTCCCGTCCCCAAAAACTTCGCCGAACACTACCACGGCAGTTTGCACCACCGGGGCGCGAGTGGTCTAGTTCGTCCTGGGAGGGCGGAGGTCGATGATTCCAGGGCGGGGCGAGACAACGGGACGGACCAGCGCTCACGGCGCGCCGTACACGTTCAGAAGATTCGCGTGTTCGTAAAAGCGATCTCCGGTGAACTCGCCAGCTGGGGCGTCGGAAAGTTGCTTTCTCGAACGGGAGCAGCCTGCATTGTCGAGTATTTCGACGCGCCGGTTTCTGAGCCCATTCTGAGGGAATGCCTCTCTTCAGAGCTGGGATCGATCTCTATACCCGCGCAGACCAGAGTCTATGCGTTTGATAGCGCCATTGGCGCGTGGGAGATCGGACGCGTTCTCGACGACCATGGCGACAGTCAGCTGGTGAAGTTTCCAAATGGCAAGACGCTGCACTTGCCTGTCGCCAACGTATTCGTGCGCTGGGACCGCCCAATCGAGGATCCAACGACCTTTCTTGCGGCAGGTCTGACCGAGACGCCACGGTTCGCGGATGGGCGCGGCCCGTTTGTGCGTACGTTGCTTCAACAGCGATCGGCTTCCCTCGGGATGTCAGCGCTTCTTTCTGCGGCCATCGAGCTTGAGGCGCATCAGGTCGAAGTCGTCCGCAGGGTGCTGCAGGACCCGATCCAGCGCTACTTGCTGGCAGACGAAGTGGGCTTGGGGAAGACTGTCGAGGCAGGGGTTCTGATCCGCCAATGCGTCCTCGACGATCACGACATGGCATTCGTTGTGGTTCTGGTTCCAGACGCATTGGTCTCTCAGTGGCGATCAGAGCTAACAGTCAAATTCTTCTTGGGCGACCTGCTGGATCGAACCGTATTCGTCGAGCCATTTTCAAGTCGAGAGGGCGTTGCTGGCTTGCTCGAGAAAGCGACCATGCTCGTCGTGGACGAAGCGCATCACATCACCACAGAAGCGCCTGACTCCGAGGCCCTGTACGCGGTCATCAACGCCAGGGCCCACGAAATTGAGCGCGTGCTGCTTCTGTCCGCGACGCCGGCTCTACACAACGAGCGAGGGTTCCTGCGCATGCTGCACCTCTTGGATCCGGCAGGTTACCCACTAGACGGCGAAGAGGCCTTCAAGCGTCGCATCGAGAACCGCCAAGCGTTGGCTGAAATTGTCGCGACGCTGACTCCGGAGAACTCGCTCTACCTAGACTACGCTTTGGATCAGCTGAGCGTGCTGTTTCCGGATGATGCGCGCCTCGACGAGGAAGTGGCACGACTGAGGGGCCTGCTGACGGCCATGCCGGCAGACGATGACCCCGATCTCGTCGAGGCCATCGCAAGCGTCCGCGACCACTTGAGCGAGGTCTATCGCCTTCATCGGCGCATTTTGCGCCACCGCCGGAGGAGCGTCGCCGGCATTACCCCTGATCGTGCAGGCCTCGAAATCGTTCGCTATGGCTCGGCCGCCAGCTCGAAAGCAGCCGACCTGAACGAGGATTGGCGACTTTCCGTGGCGGCGTCGTCGGCTTCATCCAATACTCAAGCCCAGCAGGCGGCCCTCCGACTGGCGGAGCGGCGACTCGACTATCGCCAGCGATCTGAGCCGAGCGTTGTCGAGGCATGGGAGGAGCCGGAAGGCGCGCGCCTACGTGGTGAAGCCGAAGCCGCTCTGTCGGATCCTGAAAGGCTGCATGATCGCGTCGCCGCCTTGGTCGCCGCCATTGCAGCGCGAGCGGCCCCGAAGGTCCAGTTTCTCGTCTTCTGCTCGGACCCCGCCACTGCTGATGCGCTTGCCCCAAGCCTGGCGACGGCGCTCGGGATCAAGGTCGATCGCCACGATCCGTCGGACGAGGCGTGGCGAGCATTCAACGATGATCCGAGTCGACAGGTCCTCGTCTGCGATCGCCGAGCGGAGGAAGGCCTCAATCTTCAAGGCGGTGAGAAGATCGTCGTCCACTTCGATCTTCCCCTGAACCCCAACCGCGTCGAACAACGGCTCGGCCGGGCGGATCGATACGGCTCCGGTCGGGCTGTCAAATCTCTCGCGTTTTGCTGCACCGATGATCCGCTCGAAGGTGCCTGGTGCCGCTACCTGGACGAGGGGCTCCAGGTCTTCGACCGCTCGGTCGCCAGCCTCCAATACCTTATCGAACAGACCGTCTCGGCCCTGCCGCGCCTGTTGCTCGACGAAGGGGCTGAGGGGATCGACGATCTCCTCGAACACGACGGCGGCGAAGCTGGTCGTATCTCCCGTGAGATCAAGAACATCGACGACCAGGACGCCCTCGACGCCCTGGGTGCCCCGCCGGCGGAGACCCCGGATGCCTTGTCGGACGCTGACGACCAGTGGCGGGAGATCGAGACAGCGGTCGATGGGTGGGTGAGAACGACGCTGCAGTTCGACCGTGCAGAAGAACCCGCATCGAGGGGGCTCAGCAACTCCCCGCCCCCCGTGGGGGGCCTGTTCCGCTACAAATATCTGACAGGCGACCGCCACACCCTGATCCCTCTGGACGCGTTCGTGCAGAGTTGCAGGCCGGCGATCGACGTCGACAATAAGGCCCGGGGATCCCGCGACGTCTGGACCACGCCCTACTCATATCGGCGACCGACCGCTCTCTCTCGGCTGGGCCGGAGCCTAGGTTCTCGCGTTCTACGCTATGGCGATCCGCTCCTGACTGGTCTCCAGGAGATCACCGGGCGGGACGAACGCGGCCGGTCCACAGGGGTGTGGAGACATGGCCTTGGCGCGCCGGCAGGCGCGGGGGGCGTCCATTTTCGATTCGACTTCATCGTCGAGGCGGACAGCCATGGTGCAGCCCGCGCGCTGGCTTTTGCCGGCGAAGTTACCTCCGCCGCGTTGTCCTCTCTTGGGCGCCGCGGCGACATGGGGCTCCCGCCATTCTTTCACACGGTCTGGCTCGATGGCGATTTCGAGGAGATCGTCGACCCCGGCCTGCTGGCTGCGCTTTCCAGGCCCTACGCAGTCGAAGCCAACGACCGGGGCGGCCGCGATTTCAACCTCAACCCTAGGCGCTGGCGGATCCTGCGGGAAATGAAGTTGCCATTCCTCGAGGAATGGCCGGAGGTCTGTCGCCGGGCCCGCGAGCGAGCGGAAGAATGCCTCAGGGCTCTGCCGGCCTTGAATCGTGGGCTAGAGGAAGCCGCCCGGCGCGCTGAGGCGGCGGATGACATGCGTCTTGGCCTTCTCCAGGCGCGGGCGCTCCGCACGGATGCCAACGACTTGAATGATCTCGACCTTGAGCGAGATCTCTCCCGTGAACTGATCGCCGGGATCCGGAAGCCCCGCATCTACTTGGACGCAGTCACCGCGTCGTTCATCGGCGAGAACCAGACCATCGCCGCCGCACTGGCGCGCGCATGAGGACCGAACCCGCATTGGATTTCGACCGCCTCCACGAGTTCCTTGCGAACTGGCCCGAGCAGCCGGCGCCAGCCGTTGGGATCGACGGCCTGTTTGAAAGGGCGCGCCAGGTCCTGAGCACGATGAGCCATCAGTCGGTATTGCCGATCGCCGACCTGGCTCCCTTGCTGAAACACATCCTGCGGCGTGAGTCGTTGAGGACAGCGACGACGGCGCAGTTTCGTGTCCCGTATGGCGGTCAGTGGCCTGACCAAAGGGAGTGGGCCCACTATGGCGTCAGCGCTCATAGTCCGGCCGGCCGAACCTGCCTGATTGAGGCCCTTCCCTGGGCGCCAGCGTGGCTCGCCTCTACTGACACGCCGGTCTTCGACGACGCCTTCGGGCAACGGCCGGTTCGCCAGGATTGGACGACAGCCATCGATCCGTTTTTGGCCCAACCCAGTGGATTCGACACCTACGTTTCGCCGGGCCAACGCGAAGCGGTCCGCAGCGCCTTCCTGATGCGCCCCGGAGACACCCTTGTCGTGTGTCTTCCGACCGGCTCAGGGAAAAGTTTCGTCGCCCAGGCACCTGTCTTGGTCAAAGGCCTCGAAGGCGGATTGACCGTGTGCATCGTACCGACCACCGCCCTGGCCCTGGATCAGGCGCGTCAGATGTCGGAGCGTTTGGCCGGACGAAGCCGCAACGGCGCAGGCGAACTTCATCTCGCCTGGCACGCAGGTCTCACCGTCGAGGAAAAAGTCGCCATCAAGACGGCCGTGCGGCAAGGGCGCCAAGGCGTCCTCTTCTGCTCGCCGGAAGCGGTCATCGGCACCCTACTCCCGTCCTTGTACGACGCCGCTCGATCTGGACTGTTGGACTACCTCATCGTGGACGAAGCCCACCTGCTGAGCCAGTGGGGGGACGCGTTCCGCCCCGCCTTCCAGATGATTGCAGGGGTCAGGCGCGGGTTACTACGGGCGTGCCGCCACCAGCCCTTTCGGACAATCTTGATGTCCGCCACGCTGACGCCCGAGGCCATCGCGACCTTCGACACCCTCTTTGGCCCGGGCGTGCAACTGACAGCTGCCGTCCATCTACGCCCAGAGCCACAGTACTGGATCCACCAGGACAACGATGTCGCGGCGAAGGATGCGAAGATCCTCGAGGCGATCCGTCATGCGCCTCGCCCGGTTATTCTATATGTCACCAAGCGGGATGACGCTCGATCCTGGGGCGCGCGCCTTCAGGCGGCGGGGTTCGAGCGTGTGGCCATCTTCCACGGCGAAACGCCGGACAGCCAAAGACTCAAGATCATCGCGGACTGGTCCGAAGATCGGATCGACGTCATCGTCGCGACGTCAGCGTTCGGGGTCGGCATCGACAAAAGCGACGTGCGAGCGGTCATACACGCCGCCGTCCCTGAAACCGTCGACCGATTCTACCAGGAGGTCGGCCGAGGCGGTCGCGACGGCGCGCCAGCCGGCTCGCTCCTGGTGTATGGAGCCGCGGACGTCGATGTCGCCGAAGCCATCGCCTCGCCATCGCTTATCAGCGATGAACTGGCGTTCGATCGATGGAAGGCCATGTACAGCGGCGCGACGCAATTGGACGCGCTGGGGCGCCGCTTTCGCCTCGATATAGCGACCGTGCCGCCAAAACTGCGCCGGCAAACCGATTACAATCAGGCATGGAATATGCGGACCCTGATCATGATGGCCAGGGCCGGCCTCTTGGACCTCGATGCGGAGGCGCCGCCAACCCTAGAGCAAAGCCCAGAGGAAACTGAGGAAGCGTTCGATCAGCGCGCCGAAGAGTTCTGGTCGACGTACTACACCCAATGTGTTGTCGACGTGAATTTTGGGGGTCATTCCGACAACGACGCGTTCTCCAAGGTGATTTCGGCTGAGCGGTCGCGCGCTTTCGTCGCGGCTGAGGAAAACAGCCGCCTGCTGAAGTCGCTGATCACGGGCAGCTATGAAGTCGGAGAACTGCTTCACGGACTTTATCAGAGCTACGAGCCGGGCCGCGCGATGATCGTGTCGCGAGCGTGCGGCGGTTGCCCTGTTCACCGTCGAGATGGTGGCGCGAGCACGGAATATTCCCAGCCGGCCGTGACGGGGATCGACAGGATCGTGCCCCAAGATCTGTCAGCTTGGACGGCTCGGTTTCCCCACCTTTCGCTTGCGGCCCCGATCGTCTTGACCCTGCCGGAGGCGTGGGACGATGGGACAGCCCTCTCCGTCGCGGCCGACGCGGTCGCCGCGTTCAACTTCAGCGAGGTCGCCGTGTCGCGTCGATTGCGGACGGCATCCCCGACGCTAAATCAGCTGCACAAGAGATCGAGCAGCGGCATCGTCCTGCTGGAGACGCTGGAGGACGAAGCGCGAAGCCCGACCAACACGCCCCTACTCCGCCTCAGCATCCTGTCGGAGCAAGCGGCGCCGGCGCACGTGTTTGAACTCGCGCGACCGCTCCATCTGATCGTTGCGCGCGCCTCCCTCGCCGATCCATACCATCCGGGTCGCCGCCTGGGCGACGTCGGCACAAACACGCTCAGCTTGGAGCAGTTTCGATCGGGAGCGCGCCAATGACGGTATTGAACCAGGCGAGCGACGGCCAAGTGAACACCTTGATCATGCTCGTGAGGACCTCGGTTCGGTTTGGACCACGATCTCGTGCCGACCTTCTTGGCATGTGCGGCGCCGACCTGGAGGCCGTCGACAAGGCGAAGCTAAATGGCTCATTCCTGACCTGGTCCGACTTGGGTCTGTTCGAGACGATCGGCGACCTCACAGCGTTGAGCGAACCTTATCGGTCGCGCCTGGGCAACGATGTCGCCAAGGCTGAAGCGCGACTACCGGGGATTGCCCGCGAGATCGCCTTGTTGCCGGAGAATAATGCCCGGTTCTGGGAACAGAAGAACTCGAAGAGCGCCGACCTGAGCCGTGGGCTCTCGTGGATGCTGGCGCAGGACGTCTATACGCTAGACACGTCCAACCATAAGGCCATCGAGGACTTGGAAGCGCTTCAGGTGAAAGACCTGACGAAGCGGATGCTCCAGAACGACACGCGCTACAATACGCTCAAGTCGTGGATGTCATACCTCGGCTTCGGCCGCGAGGGCGCGCTCTTCGTCGTCGACCCAACGGTCGCCCTACGCGGCGTCATCGACGATCTGTTCGATAGCGGAGCGTCGTTGCCGGCGCGGGTGTTCCTATCCAAGCTGTCGGAGCGACTGCCGGTGCTGGATACTGGGCTCTATCGTGTCCGGGTCGAGGACACCTTGAAGGACTCAGCGTGGGAGCCTGCAGCCGAAGGCGTTTTGTCTTCCTCGCTATCCAGAGCGATCGAGCGGTTGGTGGACACAGGCGAGCTCGAATTCGACCAGCGTGACGACAACGAGGAAGGGTTGCAGATGACCGGCGTGGGTGGCCGCCGCTGGCGGAGCTTCCCCTACATCCGCCGTGGCCCTGTTCGGCTGGACGTCGTCTGATGCTGCAGAACTATTGGCCCAAGGAAGCGCAGGTAAACGCCTGCATCAAGAATGAGGCGGAGACGGCCGATGTCGCCGTCCTCCTGGCGGTCCACCAGCCGTCGGCGCTCACAACCATCGACGTTGGCTCGGGCGCGGCAACGCCCGTCAGCGAGGACGATCTTCTCGAGGCCTTTCTGACCGACAACGTTCCTGGCGGAACGTTGCTTTTCCCGATCACCGGCGCATCGGGCGCCGGGAAGTCGCACATCATCCGCTGGCTCGACGCACAACTGCAGCGCTCGGCGAAGCGCGAACAACTGCACATCATCCGAATCCCGAAGAGTGCCAGCCTACGGACGGTCGTCGAGTTGATCCTCGAGCCGCTGAAAGACAACCCGCGCTACAAGGACGCTACCGAAGACCTCAAAAGGGCCGTTGCCGAAGTCGACGTCGGGACAGCCGCGGTTACATTCCGCGCGCACCTCGAGAACGCCCTCGCGGAGATCCGCAAGAAACTGGAAGTCGAGGTTCAGCAACACCCTGAGCGGGCGGCCGCCTTACGACCGAAGATCGGGCATGCGCGGGACCTGCCGAAGCTTTTTTCCGACCCTGCCCTGTCCCAGCACTTCATCGACACGGTCCTGTCGAGGGTCGTGTCGCGCGCGCTGCGTGGGCGATCCGAGACCGATGAGGAGGAGGACGACCAGACCCAGTTCACCACCGACGATCTGGTGTTGCCGCCTACGGTGAACCTTGCGGACGCCTCAATGCCGGTTCGCCAGTACTACACGACCGTGATCGCCAGCAGCGACCGGGCGCGCGTCGCACCCGCTGTCGAGATATTGAACCAAGCAATCGATCCCGCGATCGGAAACGTCTTCCAACTCCAGCAATCCACCGGCGGCATCACGCTGCAGGACATCATCCTGGCAGTCCGCAAGACGCTCCTCGACGAGGGCAAGGACCTGGTCCTGCTCGTCGAGGATTTTGCGGCCCTCTCAGGCATTCAAGATGTCCTGCTGAAGGTCTGCATCCAGGAAGGGGAACGCGACGGCCAGCGCGTGCGCGCGACGATGCGGACCGCTATCGCCCTCACCGATGGGGTCCTGTCGTTCCGCGAGACGATCTACACCCGCGCGCAGCGCGAATGGGTGGTCGGCGGAAGAGCGTTGTCAGACGACGAAATCAGGACGTCGGCCGTGGAAATGGTCGGCGCCTACCTCAACGCCGCCCGTTGGGGCGACGACGCCTTAAAGCGGAAATTCGCCGGATCCGAAGGACGACCGTCCAGCGCCTGGCTTGAGAGCTGGAGAGACGAGGACGATGATGACGCGCAGGGGATGTTGCGCGCCTTCGGCTCGTCGAACGCCGGCCATCCCCTCTTCCCTTTCAACCGTGCGGCCATCGCTGCGATGGTGGACGCGCATCTCGTCAAGAACGGCCAGCTAGTCCTTAATCCGCGGAAGGTCATCAATTCCATCCTGCGGAACACGTTGCTTTTGCGGGGGGATTACACGACCAACGCCTTCCCATCGGCAGACCAGAGAGCCGTGCTCCCCAATGCGTGGCTGGCCGGTTGGGTGAGGCGCGCCGGGCAGTCTGAAGCCAATCGCCGGCGTCTTGGCCCCTTGCTCGCGATCTGGGGCGGCAACCCGACCACCGAGGAAGGAATCGCGAACGTCGCGCCGGGCATCTTCACCGGTTTCGGACTGCCGACGCCCGCGGACCTGGCCAATATTACGTTCGTTCCACCGGCGCAGCCGATCGCGCCTGTCGCGCCGACGAAGCCATCCGCCCCGAGCGCGGAGCGCGCGCCCTCGCCCGTGACGCCTGAACCTTCGGCTCCGGACCCTTGGTTCGCCGAGCAGCAAGCGAAGCTGGAGGCCTGGACGGGTGGGACTCCGCTGGGGCAGGCCGAAGCCAACGCCATCCGCTCTGCGCTGGCCGGCATGATCAAAGACGCGATCAATTGGCCAGCCTTGCGCCTTCGCCCCCAGCCCATTCGCCCCGGCGCCATTCACATCGCCAACGCCAAAGGCAACACGCCGGCCAAACGCGTGATCCAGGTATGTGAGAGTCACGAAGACAGCGACGGGCGCATCCGGGCGGGCATGCTCGGCGCTCTGCGGTTCGCGCGAAACCAACAACGTTGGACCTACGACCAAGCCGCCGACGATTACGTCGCGGCGACCAACCTGGTCGATCGCCTGATCGCGCAACTAACGCCCATGCTGCTCGATGAGGCCAATCGCCAGATCAATGCCATTGCACGGGGGCTCGTGACGCAGGCCCGCATCGCCGGCCTCGCGCCGCCGGTGAAGTTGAGCAACGTGCAGACGGCGTTGTCCGCCGCATTTTCGCCGTTGCCGGCGATGGAGAACCAGGCCTTCGACGACGGGTGGGAAAAGGTTCGTGCCTCGGTCTGGGCGGAGACCGGCGGTGTGGCGGCGCGCAAGACGCTTCAGGACGATTTGCGGGACTTATTGGGCGCATTCCAGGGCGCCGGCTCCGTGCTCTTTGGCCTCGATGGCGTTCGGCTGCTCGACGCCTTGGCCGCTGGCGACAAGGACGACGAGAGCGAGACGTCGCTGCCGGATGAGCTTGGCGCCGAGACGCGCGGCTACCTCAACCCGCTCAACGCCAAGCGGTTGTGGGCGCAGATCCAGGGCGTCATCGCGAAGTTACGGACGTTCCGCACTGAACTGAGTGACTACATCGACGCTGATTTCGACAAGACGGCGTTCATCGCTGAACTCGAGGCCGTCGCCTCACTGTTGTCTTCGACCGGAAATTGGACTCGAAGCGATATCAGCCTGAAAGAGTTCGAGCGGCGTCTCGTCGATTTCAGAGCAACGCCGATTATAGACCTAGTGAAAAAGGCGTCGCTGGTGGACGAAGCCAACGCGGAACAGCTGCCAAAGGTTCTGAACGCCCTGGGCGCGCTGGACCTCTCGTCGGTCGAGCGGACGGTGTCATTCCTCAGTATGGTGGATCAGATTATCACCGGTGCGGAGCAGACGGTCGATCGGGTCTATTCCAATCACGAGCAGGCCAACCCGGGCAAAATCGCCGGAGAGATCGACGCCTTGTTGACTGCGTTGGCCGACGAGGGCTCGCCCGCTGTGGTGGAAGGCGCGATCCAATGAAAGACGCGCTACCCGTCCGCGTCAAAGGCCTTCGGGAAAAGCTTGAGCGGCTCCAAGGTCTGGCCGCCAACGCCAAGGAGGCCAGCGCCTTGGCCGCGCTGCAGCGCGAGTTGGCGCCCCTGGCCCAGACCCTCGCATCGCTCGAGAAGCAGCGGGCCGCCTTCGCCCAACAGGGGGTCGACGTGAGACCTCCGGCCAGCTTTGGGCAGGTTCGCAAGCGCGCCACCACGCTGAGGGACAGGTTCCGGGTCGATAGGAAGTCCGCCACGCTCACAAAGGGAACTGGTTGGACTAATCTGATCACCGAAGGCGGGAACGCCGCCAAGGATGTCGAGACCGCACTACTGACAGGCTGGAAGGAGTTTCGGGCGGCCGTCTATGCGGGCGACGCACCAACGACGATCGAAAAACGCATCGCGCGAACGCCGCAAAACCTCCAAGCGCTGGCGGAGTATCAACGAGCCTACGCCCAGTTTTCAGCGCTTTTCCAGACTCTGCCGACCGGCGGGTCGGCTGTGGTGGAAGCGAAGACGCTTGCGCGGGAGTTGGCGACGATCTCCGGGAAGTTCGACTTTGCCGTCAGCGACGAGGTGAAGCGCTTCCTGGCCGCCGTGCAAGGTGGCGGCGCGCCTCTTACCCTTCTGACCGCGGAAGTCTTGACCTGGCTGGCCGATAACAAGGCTATGGATGGCTATTCGATCCGTGCCTTGGGCCGCCCATGAGTCCAGATGACGCTTTGCTGATCCAAGTCCTCGACCAGGTCGAGCAGCGTGAGGCGCGCCTACTGTCGTGGGGTCTTGTCGACGCTTTTCTGACCCATGCTGAACTCCACGAAATCGTCGATGATGCACTGAACGCGGTCCCCTCCTTCGACGGGTTGACCCTGCTCCACGCACAGGATGTCGTTCACGCGCTCCTGGATCGGACCTTGATTTTCGAAGTCGGCGACCAGCCGGGAGAACGCTTCCGGTCAAGAATGGCCGAAGGCGTCAGGTTGATGTTTCGCCTGCGCCAACTTTTCCCCAAGCATGCCGGCCCGATCGGCTGGCAGGATGCCCCCACGCTCGTCGCCGATTTTCGGTTCATCTGGCGCCGCCGCCGGTATCCGCGGCGGTCCATCTCCGCCGATGCGGCGATCCAGGATATTGGCGAAGCCGTCAGCGATCTCGACGCGAGAAACGCCCTGGAGGTCCTCGTGCGGGGTTTCGGGCCTACATTCACGCTTGCGAAGTTCCAGGTCGCGGCAACGAAACGGATTCTGACCGGGCTCGGCCGCGGCACGTCGCAAGCCACCCTGGTGAGCGCGGGAACCGGCAGCGGCAAGACCTTGGCCTTCTACCTGCCGGCGATGGCGCGGATCGCCGCCCACATCCGTCGCGACAAGCCCAGCAGCCGCTGGGTGAAGGTGCTCGCCCTCTACCCGCGCAATGAACTTCTGAAAGATCAATTCGCCGAGGTTTACGCCCAAGCGCGTGCGCTCGATGCGACCCTGGCGGCGCAGGGCAGACGCAAAATCCTGATCGCCACGTTTTTCGGGCCGACCCCGGCGAACGCGAGGGCCGCAGAACAGGGTTTTGGCGATGAGAAGCGTGGGAAATGGCCTGATCACCGAGACGGGATCATCTGTGAGTCCATCCGCTGCCCGACCGAAGACTGCCAAGGCAACCTGGTGTGGTTGCACGAGGATCGGCAGCGGAACGTAGAACGGCTGCGGTGCGACGCGTGTGGGCATCGCATCCTCGAAGACGAAGTCGTTCTTACCCGCGAGCGCCTGAAGTCCAACGCCCCGGACATCCTGTTCACCACGACGGAGATGTTGAACCAACGGATGTCGGACTCCGAGACGCAACATCTCTTCGGTCTCGGGGCCAAGGCCGAGCGTCCAGTCGAAATCATGCTGTTGGACGAGGTCCACACCTACGCCGGGCGATCGGGTGCCCAGGTCGCCTTCCTCCTGCGGCGCTGGCGCACGTTGTTGAAGAAGTCCGTGAGTTTCGTTGGGCTGTCGGCGACGCTTCGCGACGGCGCCAAGTTCCTGGCTCAGCTAACCGGCCTGCCTGAGCAGAGCGCCGTCGAGGTCACCCCGGCGAACTCGGACATGATCGACGAAGGGGCGGAGTACATGCTCGCCTTGCGCGGTGACCCGGTTTCGCAAACCGCGCTAATGTCGACGACGATCCAGGCCGCGATGCTCATCTCGCGACTATTGGACAGCCCCCGTGAGCGCAAGAGCCGCGGTGCCTTCGGCGAGCGGCTGTTCCTGTTCACGGACGACCTCGACGTCACCAATCGCATGTATTTTGCGATGTTGGACGCCGAGGGTCGAAACTCGTGGGGGAACTTCGACGCCCAAAACCACCCCCAAGGAGGCCTAGCCATACTGCGCAGGCCGTCGGCCAGCCTTCTGCGCAAGCTGCACGGACAGGACTGGCAGGCCCCGCTGGACATCGGCCACCCCCTCGACAGCACAGACCGCAAGGCGGTTGGGAGGGTCATGTCCTCAGATCCGGGGGTTGGGCAAAACCTCGACATCGTGGTGGCGACGGCCACCCTCGAGGTCGGGTTCAACGATCCTCTCGTGGGCGCGGTGATCCAGCACAAGGCGCCTCGCGACGTCGCCCAATTCCTGCAACGGAAGGGGCGCGCTGGACGGTCCCGCAAAATGCGCCCTTGGACAATCGTGGTGCTCTCGGACTACGGCCGCGATCGCATCGCCTATCAAGGCTACGATCTACTCTTCGACCCGGAACTAGCGGTGCGGAGCCTTCCGACGGGGAACCGATACGTCCGCCGGATCCAGTCCGTTTACGCCACCCTCGACTACCTAGGTCAGCAACTTAACGCCGCCCCCGACGGCAGCGTGTGGAGAAATCTCAGCGGTCCGACCGATTGGCGTCCGGACCAAGATCGCCAAAGCCGAATGGCCCGGGCCATCATGCGGATTCTTAGCGAACCGGCAGAACGCGATCGGTATGCCACGTTCTTGGGCCGCGTGCTGCGACTTGAAGAACGGGAAATTGAGCTCCTCCTCTGGGACTACCCCCGACCTTTGCTGACGGAAGTGCTGCCGACAGCGCTTAGGCGGCTTGAGACAGGCTGGGGGAGCCAAGGCGCGGCCGGCGACACCGTGGTCGCCAACTCACCGCTGCCGGAGTTCGCGCCCGCCAATCTATTCAGCGACTTGAACCTGCCGGAGGTCTTCATCGGCCTACCAGCCCGCGGCGGCCAGACACCGCCACCGCAGGTCATGCCTATCCTCCAGGCGATGCGCGATTTCGCGCCTGGGCGCGTCTCGCGACGGTTCGCCTTGAGCCATGCCGCTGAACGCCACTGGGTTTGCCCAGCCTTGGACGCCAATCCGCGGCAGGCCATTAGCCTTGCCGCGATCATGGAAACGGACCTGCTCGGCGACTGGGCCGTGAACACGCCGGCAGGCGTCTACCGCTACCCCGTCTATCGCCCGTTGCGCATCAACACCGACCAGACGCCCTTCAATGTCCTCGACACGTCGCAGGCGCGCTTGGACTGGCGGTCCCAGATTGTGGCGCGAGCGGCCGGCTTAGCCTTGGAGATGCCTCAGCGGGACCCGTGGGCCGATCTGTTTTCCGAAGTGCGGTTCTTCACCCACCAGAACCTAGCCCCCGTCGAGGTTCGGCGCTTTGCCGTCGCGAGCGCCGCCGAAATACGGTTCAAGGACGGCAGCGCGACCCAAAAGACCTTCACCTTTGACGAGGCCGGCAGGCCGGCGGCGATCGGGTTCAGCCTGAGCACCGATGCGCTTTGCCTGAAGCTCGCTCTTCCCGAGGCGCTGTGGGCTGCGCTGGGGCCCGAAGACAGCGCCCTTCATCGCGCAGTTCGCACGGCGCGCTTCCACGACCAGGCCAGGAGCGGCCCGTATCTGGCCAACGTCGATAACGCGTTTGCTCGTGAGTGGCTCGCCCATCTCCTGCTCGCGGCGCTGTCGAACGAGGCGATGGCGAAGTCGATCTCCCTACGCGAGGCCGCCGACAATCTCGCCTCCGGCCGGGCTGATCTGTCGCTCGACCAGACACTCACTATCCTGTTTCAGTCGGCCATCGTCGATGACGCCGACGCCCACGGCAACACGCAGGACAAACTGCGCCAGGCTCTCTCGAACCACCTCGCCGACACCGCCGTCGTATCCGACTTGCACCGCTTGGCGGCCATCCTTTGGAACCCGGTGACTGAGGATTGGGAGCCCTGGCTCCAGCGGCGCTTTGCAGCGACGGTCGCCGCAGCGGCGACCAATGCGATCGCCAGTCTCTGCCCGGAAATCGACGTCGACAGCTTGGTCGCTGACATCGATCCCGGGCCCCGCGAAGCTGTTGATGAAATCGCGGAGGCACCTGCACTCGAGGTCTGGATCAGCGAGCTTTCTCCCGGCGGCAACGGCCTGATCGAGGAGGTTCTGAAGCAGTATGCCGACGACCCAAGGCGGTTTTTCAGCCTGATGACCGCGGCGCTCCGCGATAACGACTTCCTCCTGAGCGACTTCCAGATGGTCCGATTCCTGGAAGAACTGGACGCCCGCCCCAGCGGGGATATCGCCGAAGCGACAGCACAATACCGCGCTGCCTACGGCGCCTTGGAGAGCCATCACCGGTTCACCGCGCTGAGGCAGGCGCTTGCTGAAGATGGCTATGTCACCTTCCACGCCTTCATCGTAGCCATCGCGAACAGGATCTTGCGGCCGGGGTCTGGGCCGGCCAGCGACAGCTTCCTGCTAGACGGGTTGACGCGATGGTCGGCGGAGGAAGCGCGTCTGGGCGTCGAGTTGGACGCGCGGGTCATCGCCTATCGACTGTCGCGACGGGACGACATCGACGCGGCGCTCCTGGGCGCGGGTATCGACGTGCCGACGATCAATCCGGATCAGTGGCGCTTCGCGGTCATCTACAGCTTACTGTGGCCTCGAGGCGCCCACATCCGTAGGTCCGGCCTCAACCTCTACTCGCCGTTCTTGGACTTCCCGCTCCCCGAACCGCTTCTGCTCAAACCTCACTTAGGCCGAGGGCTTGAAGTCATCAGCATTGAGTCGCCGGGTTGGCAGGACCGTTGCCTGGACCGACTCGCCCGCGACGGCGCCGCGACCCTGGCCTGCCCCATGAGCGCCGCGTCTGACCTCGCCGATGCGTTTAGCTTCCTGGCGACCAACCCGGTCCAGACCGGCTATCTGTCCGTCTACGCGCGCGTACAGGCAGTGCGCCGTGTCGAAAACGCCTTCGAGGTTGATCTCGACATCGCGGAGGCCGTGCAGTGACGTTCCAGAGCCGTCGCATCTTCAAAAGCTTGGCGACCAGCCAGAACCTGGTGCGTGAACTGCTCCAGATGATGATGTTGGGGGAGTTGACGTCACCGGGTGGACAGCGCGCTTGGCTGGTCAGCCCATGGATCAGCAACGTCGTCCTCTTCGACAATCGCGCCGGCGGCTTCAGCGCCGTCAATCCGGAGTGGGGCGCCCGTGAAGTGCGGCTGATCGAAGTCGCGCTGTACCTCATGGCGCGCGGAACCCGCCTTGGCGTGGCCACCAACTTCGACGAGCACAACGACGTTTTTCTCGGTGCCCTGAAAGTCGGCGCTGAGGAGGCTGGACTCTCGGACCGGCTGCAGATCGTTCGACGCCAGCATCTCCACGTGAAGGGTATCCTGCTCAAACGCGGGCTCCTCACGGGATCCATGAACCTCACCTACCGCGGTCTCGAACTCAATGACGAAACGGTGGTGTACGACACGGCGACACAGACGATCGCCGAAGCGCGCCTGAACTTTGAGTCCTACGGACGGTTGGACGCATGATCGCCGACCTGCCCGAGACGGAGAGGCCGTGGCTTGAGCGGTTCTTCGGGGCTCCGAATGAACTCGCGTGGGCCGATATCGAGTCGGGCGCTGCCGCCGCCGACAGGCTTGAAGCCCTAGCGCCCTGGTTGTCCCGCCTACGGGACCTCGCATCGGATGCGCCCATCATCCTGCCCTACTACCGCAACGGCGTGGTCGCCGGCTGGTACGCCACTGCCTCGACCGCCGAAGGTGAGCATCGGCTGCGCGCGACCATTCGCGCCTGGTTTGGCCCCTCGTACCTGTCGCACCTGCAGAGCGCCGACCCAGGAAACGCCACGGCGGAGGCCATGCGGGCGCGCTTCGGGCGGCAGGTCTTGGCATTCCGAGGTCCGGACCGCGCGAAGATCGCCGAACGCCTTGCCCTTTTTGCGAGATTGGCGAGTGCGCGTCCTCAGATAGGACCCTCCGAACCGCGGCCCGTCGGTCGACTTCGATTTGAATTGGAACGGGCTTTGCTGGCTCGGGACGAAGCCGGCGCGTTGGCGCTTATCGGCGAGTTGCGCGCTTCCGGCCGTTTGAACGAAGAGAACCTGCGGTTCCTCGACATCCGGTTGAAGGCTGGCCTCGGACAGTGGGAGCAGATCGCCCGAGACCACTGGACGATCAAAACCCTGGCCGACTTGCCCTTGCCGCCTCAGACCCTGGCGGACCTCGTCGAGGCGCTCTACCGGGTCTATCTCGACGCGGCTGAGGCCTCAGGCGATGCCGCCTCGGTTCAGCGGGTCTTTGCCGATCGCATCGCCCAGCCCTTCCCGCGCTTGTTCGCCTCGCGTCACGGCGTGCGCACCCCGCGGGTGATCAAGGCCTTCTGCCTTTACGAGAGCCAACAACCCAAGCCCAACGCCGAGATCCTCGACGGATTGTTGAGTCTCCTCCCGGCTGAAGACGCAGCCTGGGCTGAGGCCTTCCTGACGAGGCCTGATGCTCCGCCGGTTGCGCCTCCCGTCGCGCCCGCGACCCCCGCCGCTCCGACGCCGGTCGACGGCTCAGTCGAGGACGAGGATGCGGCCCAGGAGGCGTTCGAAGACGGTCAATACGACCGCGCATTCGAACTCTACCTCACTCGGCCTCTGAGCAAAAAATCGTTGAGCGCGCTCCTGTCGTGCGCCCAGTTCATCGGGACGACCGAGGCCCGATCACGCCTCATCGACGCCTTCGACGGCTGCTCGTCCACCCACCCTACCCTGCCTGGAGCCCTGATCGGCCGGCTGGAAGCGCTGCGCGAAACCGTGCCCCTCGCGCCTAGGTCCGATGAAACAGCAGACGACCCGCCTGGGTGGATGCGGTGGGCGAGACGACTAGCGGAAGGGTCCTCAGTCGAAGACGCCGAAACCGAGGTGCTCAATGATCGTTCGACCTGGGATGCTGCGGCATTACGTCGGAACACCCAGGCCTGCGCGGAATTTGCAGACCTCATCGGGAACCTGACGGGCGCGGCCGCGGACGTCGCCCGGCGCTGCTTGCCCTTGATCGTGGCGGCTCTTTTCCCTGAGGAAGAGCCACCGACCCAAGCGGTTCGACCCGTGGCCAACGTGATCGTGCTCTTGATCGCGATGGACGAAGCCATCGCCCGGGAGGATCTCGATATCTTGAGCGCGGTCGTCTCCGTGCTTCTCGATCTCGGCCTCAGTACCCACGACTATCTAACCACCATCGCTGACGTCGAGGCAGTCCAAGACCGCGTGACGTCCTACGCCAACCTCGCGTGGGCATTGGATGTTTGCGAACTGCTGGCGATTTCCCCGAGCCCGTCAGAGGAGGCGGGGGCCGCCAGGTTGAGATTCTTCCTCAAAGTCATCAGCCAGTCTCGGGCGTTTGCCCATCGGCTCGGCGACCATGACTTCCTGCCGATCGAGTTCCTGGCGCAGGACTACGGTGTCGATCCATCTGCGATCGCTGACCTTCGCCCGGCCGCGACAACGGCGGCCCCCGGCGACGCCGTCGCCACACTCAGCGGCAAGACCATTGGCATCTACACATTGACCGGAGCGGCGGGAGCGCGCGCGAAGGCGGCATTAGAAGAGCTGTTCCCGACCTGCACAGTCGAGGTCAATTCCGACACGGTCTGCACATCAGCGCTCACGAACCTCGCCCGAACATCGGACATCTTCGTTTTTGCTTGGCGTAGCAGCAGTCACCAGGCGTTCTTCTGCGTCAAGGACGCGCTGGACGGTCGCGATCCCGTCTATGCCGCAGGTAAGGGCACCGCGAGCCTTGTGAGCGCCGTGCGAGCTGCAGCGCAGTAGTAACAGCCAGTAGTGACAGCGCGGTCAATCGTTGTGCCGGCCCGGCGCGTTAGCATCAATCTGAAACCGATCACAGACGTCGATCCGCCGAACCAGCAGATCGATCTCTCCGCGATATATCGTGTCCCTCCGGTGAGGGGGCCGTTCCGGAGCTGTCGTTGAGGCTTCAGTGCTAGCACCATGGTTAGGAGCGATGCTAGCAGCATGGCGTACTCGATGCTGATCGTGGGGCCGGAGCGTCGTCGACGCTGGAGCCACCGCTGCCGGGCTAGATGCCCGGAAGCTCTCCGAGCCCAATCCAGGCTGCCCCCAGGATTAAGGCAGATACCTGGACGCCACGAGGAGACCTGCACGCACATGCGCCTGGCTCGCGGATCGCACATCGCCCCAGAACGCCCCGCGAACCGTTTTGCAAAACGGACTCCCAAATGCTCCAAAATGGAGTGCCTGGTGGTCGGCTAAGTCATTGAAAAATTGGAGCGGGCGATGGGATTCGAACCCACGACATTCAGCTTGGGAAGCTGACGCTCTACCCCTGAGCTACGCCCGCAAACGGCCTGCGCACGACGCGGCCGGGCGCGGAACATAGACGGGTCCTTGGCCGGGGCCAAGCGTCGTCGTCGCCTTCTCTTTGCTTGATCGCACGGGGCCGCGAAAACAACCGGGACGAAGCGGCTCCCGGCACAAGCAGCGGATTTGTCGCCCCGCAGTCCACATCGCATGCGGCCTGACCGTCACGCCGCCTCGCTATCCTGTGAAAAGCATCCCATGGCTCTCGTTCTCGTCATTGGCGCGGTGGCGCTCGATCGTCCGATCCGGCTCGACCGACCGGTCCGCTCGGGCGGCCGCGCGCGGGGCGTTTCGCAGGGCAGGATGCTAGGCGGAAGGCTCGGCGGCAGCGGCTCGAACGCCGGCTGCGCCCTGCGCTCGGCGGGCCACCAGGTGCTGGTGGCCTCGAGCTTGAGCGACGACGCGGACGGTTTGGAGGCGCGCCGCCTCGCGGAAGCCGCCGGCCTCGATCTCCGCTTCACCAGTCTGCGGCCGGGCGCCAGTTCCAGGACCCTCATCTTCATCGACCCGGGCGGCGAGCGAACCATCATCGGGCTCGACGAACCGGCGCAAGGTGGACCGTCGCCAATCGCCGCCCCCTCGGCGTGGCCCGACGTACGGCCAGACGGCCTGTTCATCCGCGCCGCCTACGGTGGCGCCGCCGATTGGGCGCAAGCGACTCAAGGGCCGGTGGTCCTGCACTGGCCCACGCGGGCCTACAATGGCCAAGCGGACGTGGTCGTGGCCTCCGCCGACGACCTTGAAGCGAGCGCCCTAACCTACGAGGCGGCGAGGGCGAGGCTTGGCCCGAGACTGCAATGGCTGGTGGTCACGCACGGCGCAGCCGGTGCGGTCGCCCACGGCCCTGCCAACGCCATCACGGTGGCCGGCCAGCCCAGGACCATGCGCGACGCGACGGGCGCAGGCGACATCTTCGCCGCGGGACTGCTCGATGCTCTCCTGGCAGGCGCGCCGATTCAGCGCGCTCTGGAGCACGCCTGCGCCTGGGGCGGAGCGGCGGTCGAACTGGAGGGATCGGCCCCCGTCGATGCGCCGCCGCACACGTTCGGCCGGTTCGTCGAGCGGCCGCCGGATCGTCAGGCGTCCATGTCCAGGGAGTAGCCGGCGGATCGCACGGTGCGGATCGGGTCGACCGTGGTGTCGTCCTTGTTCAGCGCCTTGCGCAGGCGGCCGACGTGGACGTCCACGGTGCGCGCCTCGACATAGACATCCGAGCCCCAGACCGCGTCCAGCAGTTGCTCGCGCGAGAACACCCGGCCGGGGTGCTGCATCAGGTAGTCCAGCAGGCGGAATTCGGTCGGGCCGAGATGGATTTCCTTGCCGCCGCGCTTCACCCGGTGAGCGACGCGGTCGATGGTCAGATCGCCGATGTGGACGCGATCCTCGGCCAGGCCCGGCCGGATCCGCCGCAGCACCGCGCGGATACGCGCCGACAGCTCGCTCATGGCGAACGGCTTGACGATGTAGTCGTCGGCGCCGGTGTCCAGGCCCCGGATGCGGTCGCTCTCTTCGCCGCGGGCGGTCAGCATGATGATCGGGACGTTGCGGCTTTCCGAGCGCTGGCGCAGACGGCGGCAAACCTCGATCCCGGAGATCTTCGGAAGCATCCAGTCGAGGATGATGATGTCCGGCAGGCGCTCGGAGACCAGGGTCAGCGCCTCTTCCCCGTCACCGGCCACGACCACGTCGTAGCCCTCCTTGTCGAGGTTGTACTGCAGCAGGGTCGAGAGGGCGTCTTCGTCTTCAACGACCAGGATGTGCGGCGTCAATTTCGGATGCTCCTAACGGTTACGGTCGCAGCGCGTCGGTCTTGGGGCGCTCGGCGGCGATCTTTTCCTCGCCGGTGATCTCGTAGTGGATGATCTCGGCGATGTTGGTGGCGTGGTCGCCGATGCGCTCGAGGTTCTTGGCGACGAACAGCAGGTGCGCGCAGGCGGTGATCGTGCGCGGATCGCCCATCATGTAGGTCAGCAGTTCGCGGAAGAGGCTGTTGTAGTGCTCGTCCACCTCGTCGTCGCGCGACCAGACCGCCAGCGCCCGGTCGAGGTCCGATCCGGTATAGGCGTCCAGCACGTCCTTCAGCCGCCCCATGACCAGACGGCCCATCCGCTCGATCGAGCGGGTCAGCGGGCTGATCGGCTCGACCTCGTTGAGGATCATCGTGCGCTTGGCGATGTTCTTGGCCAGGTCGCCGCAGCGCTCGAGGTTGGAGGCGATCTTCATCGCCGCCACGGTCTTGCGCAGATCGTTGGCCATGGGCTGGCGCAGCGCGATCAGCCGGATCGCCTTGCGCTCGATGTCGGCCTCCAACAGGTCCAGACGATCGTCGCGCTCGACGACGGCCTCGGCCAGCCCCTGGTCGCGCCGCACGACCGCTTCCAGGGCGTCGGCGACCTGCGCCTCGGTCAGCCCGCCCATGCGCGCGCAATCGGCGGTCAGCGCATTCAGTTCGTCTTCGTAGGATTTGACGATGTGCTCGTTCATGTCGCGGCCCCCTAACCGAAGCGACCGGTGATGTAGTCCTGGGTGCGGCTGTCCCGGGGATTGGTGAAGATCTCCCCGGTCGGGCCCGCCTCCACCAGCTTGCCCAGGTGGAAGAAGGCGGTCTTCTGGGAGACGCGCGCCGCCTGAGCCATCGAGTGGGTGACGATGACGATGCAGTACTGGTTGCGCAGTTCGTCGATGAGTTCCTCGATCCGCGCGGTGGCGATCGGGTCCAGGGCCGAGCAGGGTTCGTCCATCAGGATGACTTCCGGGCTGACGGCGATCGCCCGCGCGATCACCAGGCGCTGCTGCTGGCCGCCCGACAGGCCAGTGCCGGGTTGGTGGAGCCGGTCGGCGACCTCGGTCCACAGGCCCGCGCGCTTGAGTGAGGATTCGACGATTCCTTCAAGCTCGCTCTTGCTGGACGCGATCCCGTGGATGCGCGGGCCATAGGCCACATTTTCGAAGATGGTCTTGGGGAACGGGTTCGGCTTCTGGAACACCATCCCGACCCGCGCGCGCAGCACCACCGGATCGATCCCGCGATCGTTCACGTCCTCGCCATCCAGCTCGATGCGGCCGCTGACGCGGGCGCCCGGGATGGTGTCGTTCATCCGGTTGATCGTGCGCAGGAAGGTGGACTTGCCGCAGCCGGACGGCCCGATTAGGGCGGTGACCGACTTCTCCGGCACGTCGAGCGACACGTCGAACAGGGCCTGCTTATCGCCATAGAAGACGCAGACGTCGCGGGCGCGGATCTTCACCGGGCTGACCGGCAGGGTGGTGTGGCCGCGGTCGACGGCGATGTGGACGGGGGCAGCGGCGTCGTGCGCCATGGCGTCGTCTCGCTGATTGGTCATGAAAAGCCTCGGTACTTGGGGCATGGCTACCACCGCCGCTCGAACCGGCGCCGGACCAGGATGGCGGCCAGGTTCATGACGATCATGAACACCAGCAGCACGATGATCGCTGCGGCGGTGCGCTCGTGGAAGCCGCGCTCGGAAGCGTTCTCCCAGATGAACACCTGGACGGGCAGAACGGTCGCCGCGCCGGTGAACCCGGCCGGCACGCCTGGCACGAAGGACACCATGCCGATCATCAGCAGGGGCGCGGTCTCCCCCAGGGCGTGAGCCAGGGACAGGATGGACCCGGTCATCACGCCCGGCATAGCCAGCGGCAGCACGTGGTGGAAGACGGTCTGGGTGCGCGAGGCGCCGATGCCGAGAGCGGCCTCGCGGATCGAAGGCGGCACGGCCTTCAGGGCCGAGCGCGTGGCGATGATCACCGTCGGCAGCGCCATCAGCGCCAGCACCAGGCCGCCTACCAGGGGGGAAGACCGCGGCACGGCCAGCCAGTTGATGAACACGGCCAGGCCGAGCAGGCCGTAGACGATCGAAGGCACGGCGGCGAGGTTGTTGATGTTGACCTCGATGAGGTCGGTCCAACGGTTCTTCGGGGCGAATTCCTCGAGATAGGTCGCGGCCAGCACCCCGATCGGCACCGCCAGAAGGGCCGTCACCAGCAGCATCATGGCCGAACCGACGATGGCGCCGAGCACCCCGGCCTGCTCGGGCTCGGTGGAGTCCGAACGGGTGAGGAAGCCGAAGTTGAAGCCCGACGACACCGCGCCGGAGGCCTTGAGCTTGTCGAGCCAGTCGAGTTGCTGGTCGTCCAGCTTGCGCTCGCCCTGCGGGATGGCGCGCCTGATCTCGCCCTTGAAGTAGAGGGCCGCATCCGACTTCAGCGGACCGGTCACCGTGACGGTCTGGCCGATCAGCGACGGATCGGTGCGAACCTTGGCCAGGAGCTGGAAGCCCAGGTCGTTCGACATGATCTCGGCGACCTTGCCGGCCTTGCGGCCGAACTCGTCGTCCTGCTCGCCCAACTTCTTGAGCACGGCCTCGGAGACCATCAGGTCGTAGTTGGCGCCGGTCGGGTCCGCCTTATCGATGCGGGCCGGATCGAGATAGACCGGAACGCCGATGCGATAGTCGATGAAGGTCGTATAGCCCTGGTGGACGATCCGACCGATCAGCAGGACCAGGAAGGTCAGGGCGACGATGATCGCCAGGCGGCCATAGAGGCGGAAGCGCATCTCCTGCGCATGGCGCTTCTTCAGCCGCGCCTCGACGGCCTGACGCAGGTCGTTCGCTGGGATCGGGAGAGCGGCGTCAGTCATACTGTTCCCGGTACTTCTGCACGATGCGCAGGGCGACGATGTTCAGGATCAGGGTCACCACGAAGAGGGTGAGGCCCAGGCCGAAAGCCGACAGGGTCTTGGGGCTGTCGAACTCCTGGTCGCCGGTGAGCAGGGTGACGATCTGGACGGTTACGGTGGTGACGGTGTCCAGCGGGTTGAGGGTGGTCTTGGCCTGAAGGCCGGCCGCCATGGTGACGATCATGGTCTCGCCGACGGCGCGGGAGATGGCAAGCAGCATGGCCGCCATGATCCCCGGCAGGGCCGCCGGCAGCACGACCTTCTTGATCGTCTCCGACCGGGTGGCCCCCATGGCCAGGCTGCCGTCACGCAGCGACTGCGGCACGGCGTTGATGATGTCGTCCGAAAGCGAGGAGACGAACGGGATCAGCATGATCCCCATGACCGCCCCGGCCACCAGCGCCATCTGGTTCTGCACCTGCATGAGGTACTGGCCGAGGCCATCGAACGGACCTCCGGCGATCTGGGCGCCGATCCAGTTGAAGAAGGCGCGGAAGAGCGGGCCGACGGTCAGCGCCGCGAAGAAGCCGTAGACCACCGTCGGCACGCCCGCGAGAATCTCCAGCAGCGGCTTGACCACCGACCGGCTCAGCGAACTGGCGTATTCCGAGAGGTAGATGGCCGAAAACAAGCCGATAGGAGCGGCCACGATCATCGCGATCAGCATGATCAGGAAGGTGCCGACGAACAGCGGCACCGCGCCGAAGGCTCCGGCCCCGGCGAACTGGTCGGCCCGCATCGCGATCTGCGGGTTCCATTCGGTCCCGAACAGGAACTCGTGGATCGGCACGGCCTGGAAGAAGCGCCAGCTTTCCCAGACGAGCGAGCCGACGATCCCGATCGTGGTCAGGACGGCGGTGACCGAGCAGGCGATGAAGAGGCCGGCGATCCAGCCTTCGACCTTGTTGCGCGCCCGGAATTGGGGCGAGATCCGCGGAAATGCGATGACCGCCCCGGCGCCGGCGAGGATGACCGCCAGTCCGATGGCGCCGTACTCGATCAGGCCGCTGATCCGCTGCGACTGGGCCGCCTTCTCGTCCAGCGCGGTCTTCAGCGGGCCGTCATAGATCGTCTCGCTGGGTCGGCCGCCATGCGCGATGGCCCGGGCGTCGTTGTAGAAGACGTCCTGCTGCGGCCCGGTCAGATTCTGCACCGCCGCCGGCGGATCGACGCGAAGGACGCCGGCCTCCAGGCGCGGGCCGAACATGGCCAGCACCAGCACCAGCAGGGCCGCGGGCGCGCCGACCCAAAGCGCCGCATAGGTTCCGTAGTAGCCAGGCAGCGAATGAAGCGCGGCCGTCTTGCCGCCGCTCGCCGCCACCACCCGGCGACGGGCGGCCATGTAGGTGGCGATCGAGAACAGCAACAGCGCCGTCAGGGCGATCCAGGTGAGCATTCGAAGTCCATGCCTTGCACGGACGAGATTGAGCGACCGATGTCGCCTGCCCGCCCGGGCTGGAAATTGCCCGCCTTATGATGTCCGCACGCGACAGTTCCGTGACAGTTTCATTACGAAAAGCGTCGTGCGGCCGCGAAGGCCTAGGCTTCGCCGACGACCTCGTGCCGGGCGAGGGGGAAATAGGCCGTGAAGGTCGCGCCTTCCCCCTGGATGCTCTCGACGGCAAGGCCGCCCCTGTGGCGATTGACGATGTGCTTGACAATGGCCAGCCCAAGGCCGGTGCCCGAGCGCTCGCCGCTCTTCTGCCCCTCGACGCGGTAGAACCGCTCGGTCAGACGCGGAAGATGCTCTCGCGCCAGGCCCACGCCCGCATCGCGGACCCGCACGGCCGCATAGAGATCCGAGGCCCGGTCGGGGGTCAGCAGCGAGAAGCGCGCGGCCCGAGAATCGCCCGGAGCCGCCGCGGCCGCCGCCGATGCCTTGTTGCGCATCGATATCCGGACCGCCTCGCCGCTTGGCGTGTACTTGATGGCGTTGTCGATCAGATTCTGGATGACCTGGACGATCTGGTCGCGATCCCCGGCCACCAGCGCCTCGCCCCGGCCGGGCATGTCCTGGGTCTCCAGCCGCACCCCCCGGTCGCGCGCCAGAGGCCCAAGAGAATCGATGACGTCGCCGATGGCCATGGCCAGGTCGACCTCGCCGTGAGGGGCGATGTGCTCGTTGAGCTCGATCCTGCTCAGCGACAGCAGGTCGTCGATCAGCCGGGACATGCGATCGGCCTGGGCCTGCATGATGCTGAGGAACTTCTCGCGCGCGCCGGCGTCGTCGCGCGCATGCCCGCGCAGGGTTTCGATGAAGCCCGACAGGGAGGCCAGCGGGGTGCGCAGTTCGTGGCTGGCGTTGGCCAGAAAGTCGGCGCGCGTGCGTTCGGCGCGGCGGATGTCGGTCTCGTCGCGCAGCACCAGCAAGGCCAGGTGAGCCCCATCCGGAGCCGGTCCCAGGGGCTTGGCGGTCGCCCGCATAACCCGGTCCTGGGAGCCGCCCATCTCGTAGACCGCCTCGGCCTCCGCGTCGCCGAACAGCGCCGTGTCCACCGCCTCAAGCACGTCCGGGTCGCGGATCACCGTGACCAGCAGGCCCGCGTCGTACTGGACCCGCAACAGCTTCCGCGCCGCTGAATTGGCGAGGACGAACCTTCGGCCGGTCAGATCGTCGGGTTCATGGGCGGCGATCACCAGCACCGGATCGGGCAGGGCGTCGATCAGGCTCGCATAGGGCGGCGCATCTTCATGCGCGGCGCGCTCGAAGCTTCCGACGGGAGGCTCGATCGCGGCGAGGCGCTCAACGACATGCCAGGCCGCCAGCCCGGTCACGCCACCGACCAGCAGAACCATCCAGGCGACCGCCTTCGGGTCGGCTCCAACCAGCATGCCGAACCCGAGGATCGCGAAGACGCCCGAGCCACCGGCCGCCAGCACGGGTCCGACCGGGCCAAGCCAGGCGGGCGGAGCGTACGGCGAGGACGACGGCGTTAGCGCCAAGGCGAATCGATCCTGAACCACAAAACCAAACGAAGCCCGACCCTTATGTCATCGCAATGACAGGCGCCCAAGAACAGCGTGGAGCGCGCGGGCCCCTTGTCAGCAAATCTGCGGCGGCTTGAAGCCAATTTCTATTTTCTCGATGGGAAATATCTTGTTGATAGCGACAGCGTGAGGGCATCCAATCGGATCGGGACTCGGGAGCCGGCGGCGGCGTCCCGGCGTTACTGAACGCTGGACCTCACCTCGAACTGCCTGCCGTCAAGAAACTGCGCTGAAGAACGAGGACCAATCTCCATGAGTGACACCGCTCCAACTCCGTCGCGCCGTGGGATCGTCGCCGCCGGCCTCGCGAGCGCCTCGGCGGCGACCCTGCCCGCCCTTCCGGCGATGGCCCAGGGCAAGGCGGTGACCTTGCTCAATGTGAGCTACGACCCCACCCGCGAGCTCTACAAGGACATCAACGCCGCCTATGCGCGCTACTGGAAGGCCAAGGTTCGCCAGGACGTGGTGATCCAGCAGAGCCACGGCGGGTCGGGCAAGCAGGCCCGCTCGGTGATCGACGGCCTGCAGGCGGACGTGGTCACCCTGGCGCTGGCCAGCGACATTGACGAGATCGCCGCCAAGGCGCGGCTGTTGCCGGCGAACTGGCAGTCGCGCCTGCCGAACAACTCCACGCCCTACACCTCGACCATCGTGTTCCTGGTGCGCAAGGGCAACCCGCAGCAGATCCGCGACTGGGGCGATCTCATCAAGCCCGGCGTTGATGTGGTCACGCCCAATCCGAAGACCTCCGGCGGCGCCAGGTGGAACTATCTCGCCGCTTGGGCCTGGGCGCTGCGCCAGCCCGGAGGCTCGCCTGCGAAGGCCCAGGCCTTCGTCGCCGAGCTCTTCAAGCACGTGCCGGTGCTCGACACCGGCGCCCGCGGCGCCACCACCACCTTCGTCCAGCGCGGCATCGGCGACGTCCTGCTTTCCTGGGAGAACGAGGCCCACCTGGCGATCGCCGAGCTAGGTCCCGGCAAGGTCGACATCGTATATCCAAGCTACTCGATCCTGGCCGAGCCACCAGTGGCGCTGGTCGATAAGGTCGTCGACCGCAAGAAGACCCGGACGATCGCCCAGGGCTATCTGAACTTCCTCTACAGCCCCATCGCCCAGGACCTGATCGGCAAGAACCACTATCGCCCGCGCAACGAGGCCGCCGCCGCGAAGTGGGCCAGTAAGTTTCCACAGATCCCGATGGCGACCATCGATGCCGACTTCGGCGGCTGGAAGAAGGCCCAGGCGACGCACTTCGCCGACGGCGGCGTATTCGACAGGATCTATCGCCCCCGCTAAGTCGGCCGCTTACGGCAACCGCGGCCATGCCGGCTCGTTTCGCCGGCATGAGCCCTTCCCTCCCCGACCTGATCGGAACCGCCGCGGCCCTGTGCTCGATGGCGAGCTTCACCCCGCAGATCGCCAAGATCTGGCGCGATAAGGACGCATCCTCGATCAGCCTGCGCATGTACGTGGTGACGGTCACCGGCTTTGCCTTGTGGACGGCCTATGGCTTCCTCACCAGAAGCTGGCCGGTCGCCGCCGCCAACACCGTCTGCCTGATCCTCTCTGGCGTCATCCTCAGCCTGAAGTGGCGTTTCCGAGGCAGGTGAGCGCACCACAGTTGGCGCCCAGCAAAGCCCCCTCTAGATTGCGGCGCAATTTGCGATGCGCTGAGAGATCGGGTCCGGCGCGCCAGGATAAGTGCATGTCGATCGATAGATTCGCTCCCGCAGAAGCGGCGCTGAAAGCCGGAAAGCAGGAGGAAGGCCTCCGTCTCGTCGAAGCTGAACTCGAGAAGGATCCCAAGGCGCCGGCTGGCGTGTATCGCAACTTCACGGCCATGCTCGCTCGTCGGCAATCCTATGAGGCAGCGGAGCGCTGGACCACGAAAGGCCTTGAGTTCCACCCCAAGGACTACGAGCTCTGGAACATTCTGGGCGTGGCGCAGCGCCGCCTGAAGAAATACGAAAGCGCGATCAAGGCTCTTCGCCAGGCCGAAAAGATCAATCCGAAGAACACCTCGGCCATCAGCAACCGCGGCAATGTCTACAACGACCTGAAGGATGGCCGCGCGTCAGTCGAGGTCTTCACCAAGCTCGTGCGCCTTCAGCCGAACTCGGCGGAGCTGCAACGAAGCCTCGGCCGCGGTTACTGGTTCTCGGGCGACCTCGACAAGGCGCTCATGCGGTTCAACCTGTCCGTGAAGTTGAAGCCGGACTACATCGACGGCTGGCTGGACCTCGCCGCCGTGACCGCCGAGCAAAAGGGCTACCCGGCCACCATCCCGATCCTTGACCAGGCGATCGCAATCTTTCCCGACGCGGCGCGGCTGCACGAGGGACGGGTGACCGCACTGCGCCGGTCCGGGCGCCTGCGGGAGGCGGAGGCCTATCTCACGGAACTACGGAGCAAGTTCGACAACGAACCTTGGCTCCACCACCAGCTCGGCGGCGTGATCAGCGATTACGACCGCCAACGTGGCAACGCGCACATGCAGCGGGCCATCGACCTGGCGCCTGACAACTTCGAATATCGGCTCGCGTTCGCCGAAAGCCTGGCGCGCTCACGCTATGGCGACGAATCCGAACACCTTCAGCGCGCCTACGATCTGCTGAAGGACGCGCTGTCTTCCAACAGCGACCTGAACCCGTCGGCCTTGAAGGTCGCGCTGGAAATCCTGATCCGCGTAGCCGACTACGACAGCGCCGATGCGTTGGGCTCGTTCAGCGAAGTTGGCCGCAAGTGGGCCGAGGCAGGCCGGCACACGGCGTTGCTGGCGCACCTCGCGCGGGTCCGCACCCCCGAGGATCGGCATGAACTGGTGGAGATGCACCGCATCTGGGGGCGCGAGGTCACCAAGACCGTCACGCGCAATCCCATCGTCCGCCCGCAGCCGCGCACGCCAAACGGGAAGATCCGCGTCGGCTTCATGTCGTCCGACCTGCGCAATCACCCCGTGGCGTACTTCGCCATGCCTCTCTTTGAACACCTGGATCGCAGCCGGTTCGAGGTCTTCTGCTATTCCTACTACCAGGGCGACAACGCCGATCCGACCCAGCAGATCATCACCCAGTCGGTGGATGGCTTCCGCTGGGAGAAAGACATCAACGATCACGACGCCGCCCAGATGATCGCCAACGACCAGCTCGACATGCTGATCGAGCTCGGCGGCTCGACACACATGAACAAGCTCGGCGTGATGGGCTTCAAACCTGCGCCGCTGTCGGCAAGCTGGCTCGGCTATCCCCACTCCGCGGGATTGCAGGAGATCGACTATCTGATCCTCGACCCCCATGTCGCCCCGCCGGACCGGAGCCTGTTGGTCGAAGAGGCGTTGCTGATGCCACATAGCTGGATTGCTATGGGAGAAAAGGCGTTTCCCGAGCGGCCGATCACCGAAGGCGTTCCGGAGGATCGAAACGGCTTTCTCACCTTCGGCACGGCGAACAATCCGTACAAGTACAGCCGCGACATGGTTCGAACCTGGGCGAAGGTCACCGCCTCTGTGGAGAATTCCCGGTTCATGTTCGTGCGCCCCGAAGGGGGGACCGCCGCCTTCAGGAAGAACATCGCCGCGATCTTCGCCTCGGAGGGCGTCAGCGAGGACCGGCTGCGTTTTGAAGACATCCGCGGCGCGCACATGCCGTTCTACAACGACATCGACATCTCCCTGGACACCTTCCCCCAGACGGGGGGCACGACGACCTGCGAGGCTCTGTGGATGGGCGTGCCGGTCATCACGCTCGTAGGCGAAGCGATGTTCGAGCGGCTGAGCTACTCGATCCTCATGAACGCCGGACTCGGCGATCTCTGCGCAACCTCGATCGAGGACTATCAACGACGCGCCAGGGAACTGGCCGCGGACAAGGCCCGCCGCATCCGGCTCCGGACGGAGCTTCGTCCCATGCTCAAGGCCAGCGCACTTGGTCAGACGCAGCAGTTCGCAAGGGACTTCTACGCAATGATCGAAGGCGCCGTGACGCGGGCGCGCGCCGAGGGGAAAATCCCGGTGGCGGCCTGACGGGGGCGGCTAGGCCCGGAGGAAGCCGGGCGTGCGCAAGGCTTCCTCGATCACCACGAGCGGGTCGCGCGGCGCGACGCCCAGAGCGCGCAATCGCGACGTGTCGCACACAGGGCCGTGCGCGATCCCTTGTCCGGTTAGGCTCAGGCGCCAGCCAGCCTTCGCCATCGCCTCGGCGATCTGGCCGTTGGAGACTGTCACGCCGCTGGCGACATTCACGATGCCGCCCGCCCGCTGATCGTCCATGGCGACCAGGGCGGCGATGACGTCGTTCACATGGATGTAGTCCCGGCCGGCCTCCGGCGAAGACGCGAGGACGATCTCCCGCTCGCCGCGGGCGCGCTTCAGAAGATCGGACAGGAAGCCGCCGGCCTCGTCGGCCCAGTCAAACACATTGGCGAGCCGGGCCACGGAACCGCGTCCCTCGGAGCGCGCAAGCGTCAGGTTCTCGCCCAGCGCCTTGGAAAGATCGTAGACATTGCGGGGCGCGGCGACATCGAACCGCAGTTCGTCGCTCTCGCGCCCGCCCTCCGCTCCCAGGCTGTCATAGACGCGGGTGGAGGAAAGGTAGACGAGCCGCTCGAACCGCCCTGATCGCAGGAGCCTGGTCAGCAGGCCGACGTGGGCTTCGACCGTGTCGAACGGCCGGGTGGCGAAATCCCCGGTCAGGCCCGCACAGTAAAACACCGCCCCCAGTTCGCGGGAAAGCAGGTCAGGATCATCGCGGCCGGGCTCGAAGACCTCGTCGCCCCTGGCCCGCAGCGCCTTGACGAGCCGCGAACCGATGAACCCGCGAGCACCGATGACGGTATAGCCGGTCATCCGCCGCGCGCGCCGGTGCGTTTGGCGGGGACGCCTGCATAGACCGAATACGGCTCCAGCCTGCCGCGCACGACCGCTCCGGCCGCCACGACACACCCTTTGCCGATCACAGCGCCGTCCAGGACGACCACATTGGCGCCGAGCCACACATCGTCTTCGATCACGATCCCTCCCTTCGAGGGCAGGAAGCCTTGATCGCGGATGCGCTTCGTGACGTCAGCGAAGGCGTGATTGGTCGGCGCCAAGGTACAGTTGGCTGCGATCAGGACAGCGTCGCCAATCCTGACGCCGTTGCCGGTGTAGATCACGGTCCCGGAGTTGATGGCGCAGTCCTCGCCGATGATCAGCTCGCCCATGCCGCCCGCCGGCTTCACTTTCACGAAGGCGTCGATCATCGTCCGGGCGCCGATCCGCATCAGCGTGCCGCGGGCCGAGGGCTCGATATCGGCCATGTTGGAGATTTTGGCGGTCGGATCGATCTCCAGCATCAGCCTTGCTCCTGGAAATCCGCGTATCCCGCATCCCGCTCCGAGATCACGGTCGGCTCCACCGGCCAATGGATCCCGAAGGCGGGGTCATTCCAGCGGACGCCGCGCCCGTGCCCAGGCTCGAAGATGCGGTTGATCTGGTAGATCACGTCGGTCTCGTCCTCGAGTGTGACGAAGCCGTGCGCCATGCCCTCCCCGATCAGCAGGGCCCGGCCGGTTTCGGCGGAAAGCTCGACGCCTGTCCATTGGCGGAAGGTCTGGCTCCCTGGCCGCAAGTCGACCGCGACGTCGAAAATGCGCCCACGTGTCACCCGGACCAGCTTGGCCTCCGTGTGCGGCTCAGCCTCGTAGTGCATGCCTCTCAGGGTGCCGGCGCGCACATTGCGCGACAGGCTCGTCTGCTGCGGGACAAAAGGATGGCCGGCGGCTGCGAACTCGTCCGGACAGTGGAGCCGCGCAAAGAAGCCGCGCTCGTCGCCGACTGGATCCAGGTCGACGACCACCACGCCCTCGACCGCGGTCGGCGTGAACCGCATCAGCCGATGATCTTCGTGTCGGGAGCGGCCGTGACGAACTGCCCGCCCCAGGACTTGATGTGCGCCAGTTGCGTCATGATCTCGTCCTTCAGGTTCCAGGGAAGGATGACGACGTAGTCGGGCTTGAAGTCGGCGATGCGTTCCGGCGCATGGATCGGAATGTGGGTGCCCGGCAGGTAACGGTCCTGCTTGTGCGGGTTGGCGTCGAACACCGCCACGATGTCGGCCGGCGTGACTCCGGCGTAGTTGAGGAAGGTGTTGCCCTTGGCTGCGGCGCCATAAGCGGCGACCACCTTCTTCTCGCTGCGCGCGGTCGCCAGGAAGTCGAGGAAGCCTCGCCTCACCTCCTCCACCCGCGCCGCGAATCCTTCGTAGCCGGCGGGCGTATCGAGACCGGCCGCATGCTCGCGGGCGCGAAGTTCGCCGAGGGCGACGGTTTCCACATGGCTCGCTGCCTGATGGGCGCAGAACAGGCGCAGCGACCCGCCATGTGTCGGCAGCAATTCCACGTCGAAGGGGCGAAGGCCGTTGGCTCGCAGGACCTTCTCCACCGCCAGCAAAGACAGGTACGAGTAGTGCTCGTGATAGATCGTGTCGAACTGCACCTTCTCGATCAGATTGAGCAGGTGCGGGAATTCGAAGGTCAGGACGCCTTCCGGCTTCAGCACATGCTGGAAGCCGGCGACGAAGTCACCGATGTCGGGCACGTGAGCCAGGACATTGTTGGCCGCCATCAGGTCGGCGGCGAGACCGCGTGACTTCATCTCGCGCCCGGTGGCGTCGTTGAAGAAGGCGACCTCGGTCGGCACGCCCCGCTCGCGTATCGCGACCTCGGCTGTGTTGGCGGTCGGCTCGATCCCCAGGACCGGCACGCCCATGGCCTTGAAGTGCTGCAGCAGGTAGCCATCGTTCGAGGCGATCTCGACGACGAGGGAGTCCGCGCCCAGACCGAAGCGAGCGGCCATGGCGTCGGCATAACGCTTGGCGTGCGCGACCCAACTTGCCGAATAGGCCGAGAAGTAGGCGTAGCCGCCGTCAAAGATCTCGTCCGCCGCTACCGGATCGTCGGCCTGGACGAGGAAGCACTTGCCGCACACCCGCGTATGCAGCGGGTAGAAGCCCTCCTTGCCGGCGTCGAGCTGGGCCTTGGTGAGGTATGAATTGGCCAGAGGCTGCAACCCGAGATCCAGGAAAGTCTGGGTCAGCGGCGCGCGACAAAAGCGGCAGGCGGGAACAGTCATCGAAGGCCTTCGTAGCGGGAAATCTGATCGCGGACGAGGGACAGCGCGTCGCCCCCCTCCGCCTGGCCGCGGTACCAGTCCATGGTCCAGTCGACCGCCGTGGGCGCGTCGAGCCGACTTTCGAAGCCGAGGACCTGGCGGGCAAGGCTGGCGTCGATGCCCAGCGCGCGTGCCTCGATCGAATTCGGGTCGGGCTCATGCCGCCATGGCTGTGCTCCCAACGCCTGGGTCGCTCGCGTTGCAAGTTCTCCGACGGTGACTTCGGCGCCGCCAGGGCGCGGGCCGAAATTCAGCGCGCGCGGAGCGGCAGGATCGCTTGCCAAGCGCTCGAGATAGACCAGGTAGCCAGCCACGCAGTCCAGCACGTGTTGCCAGGGCCGGGTCGCCTCGGGATGGCGCAACACCGTCTGGCTCTGGGTCCTGGCCGCGCGCACGATGTCGGCGACCAAGCGATCGCGGGAGAAATCGCCGCCGCCGATCACATTGCCGCCCCGCGCCGTCCCCACCGGCACGCCCGCCTTGTTGAAGAAGCTGCGCGCGAAGCTCTGGGTGACAATCTCCGCGGCGGCCTTTGAGGCGGAATAGGGATCCTTCCCTCCCAGCGCGTCGGCCTCGCGGAAGGCCCGGCCTTCCTCGTTGTTCGCGTAGACCTTGTCCGAAGTGATGACGAGCGCCGCGGCAAGATCGGGCTGGCTGCGCAGCGCCTGCAGCAGATGCGCCGTGCCCATGATGTTGGCCGCGAACGTTCCGACGGGATCCTCGATCGAGGTTCTGACGATCGGCTGGGCCGCCATGTGCAGCACGAGATCGAACGGCCTTGAACGCACCAACCGCTCGACCGCCTCTTGGTCGCGCAGGTCCACGAAATGCGAATCGACCAGATCGTCGATCCGAGCGTCTTCGAAGAGCGCCGGCTGCTGGTCCGGCGGCAGGGCAAGGCCAGTCACCTCCGCGCCGAGCGCTACCAGCCAGATTGCCGCCCATGAGCCCTTGAAGCCCGTATGGCCAGTCAGGAGGACGCGCTTACCCGACCAGAAGGCCGCGCTTGGCCTGGTCATTTCCACAGCCGCCAGGGCGCCTTGCCGGATGCCCACAGCGCTTCGAGTGTGTTCTTGTCGCGCAGGGTGTCCATGGCCGCCCAGAATCCCTCGTGCGGCCGGGCCATCAATTCACCCTCACGAGCCAGGCCTTCAAGCGGCTCGAGTTCCCAGACCGTGGAGTCATTCTCGATGCGGTCGATGACTTCCGGCTGCAGGACGAAGAAGCCGCCGTTGATCAGGCCGTTGTCCCCGGGTGGCTTTTCGATAAACCGCTGCACGGCCCCTTCGACGATTTCGAGGGCGCCGAAGCGGCCGGGCGGTGACACCGCGCTTACCGTCGCCTGTTTGCCATGCGCCTTGTGGAAGGCCAGCAATGCGCCGATGTCGATATCGGCCACCCCGTCGCCATAGGTCAGGAAGAAAGGCTCTCCGGGCTCCAGGTAAGGCGCCACGCGCTTCAGCCGGCCGCCGGTCATGGTGTCGGCGCCTGTGTCGACCAGTGTCACCCGCCAAGGCTCATGATTGGTCGCGTGGTACTCGATCCCGCCCTTGGCCAAGTCCACAGTCAGGTCAGCGTTATGAAGAACGTAGTTGGCGAAATACTCCTTCACCACATAGCCCTTGTAGCCGAGGCAGACGATGAAGTCGTTGAAGCCGTAGTGGGAGTACAGCTTCATGATGTGCCATAGGATCGGCCGACCGCCGATCTCGATCATGGGCTTGGGCCGGAGGTGGCTCTCCTCCGAGATGCGTGTGCCGAGCCCCCCGGCCAGCAGGACGACCTTCATGCTCAGGCGATCCGCTTGACGAAGGCGTCAGGCCAGTAGGTCACCCGCTCGGCGACGACACCCTCGTTGAACGGGAAAGCGGGTTCTTCGACGATGAAGCGCTTATCCTCGGCCACGAAGTCATGCACGGCGCGCTGCGGATTGTTCCAATCCCAGTCGTCCGCGGTCCGCGGGCCACCCCTGACCTGCGCCATGATGCCGTCGGTCGCCACGACATAGGAGCCGACCGGCACCAATTCGCCATAGGCTTTCAGTTCGGCCAGAACGTGGTCGCGGGTGTGATTGGAGTCCAGCACGACCAGAACCTTTTCACCCGGCCGAATGAGCGCCCTGACCTGGTCGAGGACGGCCGCGTCGGTGGACGAGCCTTCGATCAGGTCGATCCGCTTCTTCATAGGATGGGCTTCGATGGCCGTGCGATTGTGCGGGCGGATCTCGATATCGACGCCGATCACGCGGCCCTTGCCCATCGCCTCGAACAAGGACGCATAGAAGATCAGCGAGCCGCCGTGGGCGACGCCGGTCTCGACGAGGACGTCGGGCTGAAGCGCGTAGATGACCTCCTGAAGCCGAACCATGTCCTCAGGCAACTGAATGATCGGCCGGCCCATCCACGCGAACGAATAAACGTACTTGGAATCCCAGGTCGCCCGCAGCCAGGCCTTGGAAGCGGCGGCGAAGCCCTCGGCGCTGGCCAGACTGTGACGGACCTCGTGATCACCGTTCCGAACGATGACCTCGCCGCGCTCTTCGTCGATGGTGGTGATCAAGCTGCATTACCCCTGGTGGACAACCGGGCGCCCCGCCCAGCCGACATTGTTGCGCTTCTATTATCGCGTGTCGCGGGGCGGATGAAGCCGTATCCAAGGGTTCCGAGCCGTTGCGGCGCCGAACATTTGGAGGCAAGCGATACAGATGACCGACAAGATCGATTTCATCATCGCCGGCGTTCAGAAGGCCGGAACGACAGCCCTCTTCGATTACCTGTCCGACGATCCGGCCTACGCGCTGCCGAAAACGAAGGAGGTGCACTTCTTCGACGATGAGACCATCGATTGGCGGAACCCGGACTATGCCGCCTACCACGCGCAGTTCGACTGGTCGCGACCAGCCATCCGCGGCGAAGCCACGCCGATCTACATCTATTGGCCAAACGCCCTGGAGCGGATCGCCGCCTACAACCCGCAGATCAAGCTCATCATCATGCTGCGCGATCCCGTCGAGCGCGCCTGGTCGCATTGGCGCATGGAGACGTCGCGGGGCGTGGAACCCCACCCGTTCTCATGGTGCATCCGTGAGGGCCGACAGCGCCTGTTCGAGGCAGAGCCCTGGGGCGTTCACCGCGAGTTCTCGTACGTGGAGCGAGGGTTTTATGCCGAGCAGATGGAGAGGGCGCTCGGCTTATTCGGGCGAGATCAGGTACTGATCATCAATGCGGATGATCTGCGAAGCACGCCTACGGAAAGTCTGGCCCGAGTCGCCGCATTCGTCGGCGCGCGAGCGCGGGGCGCTGTTGAACACCGCGAGGTCCATGTTGGGGTGCATGGCGAGCGAGAGATCCCGGCGTCGGATCGAGCGTTCTTGAAGAATCTCTACGCTGATGACCAAGCGCGACTTCGAGAGCTGGCGGCCGCGCCGTAGGGCCCGGCAATCCCCCTAAGCGGCCAAGGTGCGGGGTCAGCAGCGCCCAAAAATAGGGCGCTTGATTGACGCCTCGGCCGAACCGCTTTGGCGGTGATCAAGCTCGTCCTCGCGAGGCAAGTCATTGGTATGCAACAGCCGGCCTCGGATCTACGCGATAGACGCCGCGGGCCTAGTCAGAAGATTTTCGCAGCGTTCCGTCCAGACATGAAAAAAGGGCCGCCCGATGGGCGGCCCTTTCTCACCTAGAGCCTTCTAGGGCTTAGGCGAAGTTGCTGCCGTCGACAGCGCTCAGGTTGGCCCCAACCAGGACCACCGCATCAGCGCCGTAGAACACCACCACGTCACCGCCGACCTGGGCCGCGACGACGTCGGTGCCGGCGCCGAGCAGAGTGGTCGCCTGAGCAGCCGCGGTATCGTAGTCCGCCGCCGTCAGTTCGGTGTAGATGGCGCCAGCGCCAACACCCACCTCGATCGTGTCCCCAGCTTCCCAGAAGTGGATCTGATCCAGATCGCCAGCCACCGCGCTGCTGTCGCCAGGGGCGAAGAAGAAGGTGTCGTCGCCCAGGCCACCGGTCAGGGTGTCTTGACCCAGACCGCCGGTCAGGACGTCGTTGCCTTGGCCGCCGGTCAGCACGTCAGCGCCGTCGCCACCGGTCACGGTGTCGTTGCCGTCACCACCCGAAATCGTAGCCGAGTTCGTGGCCGCGCTGCTCGCCGTGATGTTGTCGTTACCGGCGTCACCGCTGATCTCGTTGTTGCCGGCCCCAGCCACGATGGTGTCGTCACCAGCGCCGCCCACGACTTGGTTGTCGTCAGCGCCGACAGTGATGTTGTCGTTGCCGTCGCCACCATCAACGAAGTTATCACCGTCGCCGGCGTCGATCGTGTCGGACTGCGCACCGCCGTAGATGGTGTCATCGCCCGCGCCGGTCGTCAGGGTGTCGGAACCAGCGCCGCCGTCGATGTAGTTGTCGCCGTCGCCAGCAGTCACGGTGTCGTTGCCTTCACCGCCGTAGACCGTATTGGCGCTCGTGCCAGTGGTGGTGATGTCGTCGTTGCCGAGATCGCCGGACACCCAGTTCGCGCCGTCGCCGGCAGCAATGGTGTCATCACCTTGGCCGCCATAGACCGTGTCCGCACCAGCGCCGGTGGTGACGCTGTCATTGTCCATGTTGGCATGGACCCAGTTGACGCCGTCGCTGGCGGTGATGGTGTCGTCGCCTTGACCACCGTAGATGGTGTCGTTGCCGGTATCGCCGGTCAGGGAGTCATTGCCTTGGTTGCCGTGGATCCAGTTGTTGCCAGCGCCGCCGATCAGCGTATCGGCGCCAGTGTCTTCGCCGCCGATCAGGGTGTCGTTGCCAGCACCGCCGGTGACGCTGTCGTTTCCTTCACCGCCATCGATGTTGTCGTTGCCATCGTCGCCGGTGATGGAGTCGGTGCCGGCGCCGCCGAACAGCACGTCGTTGCCCGAGCCGGCGGTGATGCTGTCGTTGTCCTTATCGGCGTAGACCGTGTCGTTGCCGATGCCGGCAATAATGGTGTCGTTACCCTGACCACCATAGATGAGGTCAGCGCTCGAACCGGCGGTGATGCTGTCGTTGTCCATGTTGCCATGGATGTAGTTGGCGCCGCCAACATCGCTGATGGTGTCGGCTTGCTGGCCGCCGAGCAGGGTGTCGTTGCCGTCGCCGCCGGTCAGCGAATCGGCGCCCTGGTTGCCGTGCAGCGAGTCGTTGCCCTTGCCGCCGTCGAGGGTGTCCGCACCGCCGTTGCCGAGCAGCACGTCAGCGACGTCGCTGCCGACGATGCCCGCATCGTCGCCCGCCGTGCCAACGAAGAGCTTCGAGCCGTCCGGAAGGACGATATCCTGGTTGCCCAGGATGGCCGAGCTGAACACCACCGTGCGACCAGCGAAGGTCATCGAGACGGTTTGCGGCGAGGTCGCCGTCGCGGGGTTGATGGTGGTGGTCACCGCAGTGGCCGTGGCCCCTGCGGTCGTGAAGGTGAGTTGATCACCGGCGACCGCCGGGAAGGCCAGCGCCTGCTCCGCGGTGATCGTCTCGAAGAAGTAAATAGCCATGCTTCTCTCCAGTCTGTGTCACATGGACCCCCGAAACGGCTGGCCACCATTTTCCCAATGGAGCGGTCCCAGCGGTCCTGTCCTTCGACACAGTATGGCTGCGGCGAAGGTTAAACGAGCCCGAGGAAGACGTATCGGAAGCGAGGTTGATGCGCAACACCAAAAACGGGTGAAAACCCCCCGTACGCCGGGTTTTGCGCACACCTTTTATTAACGCGTCAGTCCTCCCGCAGGGCGTCGCGAATGGTGTCCGTAAGCGGACTGACAATGTAGGAGAGGATCGATCGGTTCCCCGTCACGATCATCGCTTCGGCCGGCATGCCAGGGCTAAGCTTGTCGCCTTTCGGCAACTTGGTCAGCTCTTGGGGTGGGATGCGGAGGTCGGCGCGGAAGTAGCCTTCGCCAGTCTTTTCGTCGACCAGCTGGTCGGCCGACACCGTGACAACCGTGGCGTCGACGGGCGGCGTACGGCGGGCGTTGAAGGCCGATAGGCGCACGCGCGCCCCCATGCCTTCCTTCACGACATCGATGTCCTGGGGCTTGATTCGAGCGGTCACGAGGAGCGGCGCGTCCGCCGGAACCACGCTCATGAGTCGCTCGCCAGGGCCGACGACGCCGCCGACCGTGAACTGCGTCAGGTCAAGCACATAGCCATCGGCGGGAGAGCGCACCGTCGCCGCGCGTAGGGTCTGAGTCGCGGCGGTGAGCTTCGGCGTGACCTCGGCCAGCCCAGTCTGCATCTGGCGCAGGCCCTCGGCCGCCTGGCTGATCCGCTGCTCCTTCAGGTTGGTGATCTGCAGGCGGGTCTCACCCATCTGCTCGCGCAGCCGCGTCATCTCGGCGACCAGCGAGCCCTTGCGCCCCCCTAGATCGGCCAGAGTCCGCTGATAGGCCAGGATCCGCGTCTTGGGCGCGTATCCCTTCTCGTAGAGGGTCTGGAAGCCGGCCAGCTCCTCCTTGATCAACTTGGTCTGTTCGTTGACCGAGTCGACCTGCACCTGGACGCCGCCGATCTGCGTCTCCAGTTGCTGCAGCTTCTGGCTGAGCACCGCGCTCTGGGTTTCGAAGAACTGCAGTCGCGAGGTGAACAGCAACTCCTGGTCGCGGATGATCCCGGCGACGCGGGGATCGGTGGTGCGGGAGGTCAGGTCCTGCGGGAAGGCCATGGCCGTCTGGCCGCTCACCTCCGCCTGGAAGCGGGTCGATTGGGCGAGCAGCGAGTCGTACTGGTTCTGCAGAACGTCGGTGCTGGCCTTGGGCTGGATCTCGTCGAAAGTCAGCAGCACCTGATTCTGGCGGACGTGCTGGCCTTCCTTGACCAGAATCTCCTTCACCGTACCGCCTTCGCGGTGGCGAATCGTCTTGCGGTTGTCCTCGACGCGAACCGTACCGGGCGCCACCACTGCGCTGTCGATCTTCGCGATCGCAGAGAAAAGCGTCAGACCCACGACGAACACGCCGACGACGATCGCGCCTTGGCGGATCGGCCGCTTCAGGCGCTGCTCCAGCACCGGGTCCAGCGGCGCGAGGTCCTTGTCGCCGAATGACGGCGGCACGTAGGGCTTGGGCGCGTTGAAGTCCATTTTCATCGGCCGGCCTCAATCACACGCGGTGCGGCGGGCTGCACCACCCTCGCCATTACCTGGTCACGGGGGCCGAACATCTCGATACGGCCGTCCCGCAGCATCAGCATCTTGTCGGCCGAACGGAACACACTCGGCTTGTGCGAGACGATGACGATGGTCGAGCCGCCGGCCTTGAGGGCGTCCAGGGCCTTGACCAGCGCCTCCTCGCCCTCGGCGTCCAGCGCCGCATTAGGCTCGTCCAGCACGATCAGCCGCGGCTGGCCCAGCAAGGCGCGCGCCAGACCGACGCGCTGGCGCTGGCCGGCCGAGAGCACATGGCCGGTTTCGCCAAGGTCGGTGTCGTAGCCGTTCGGCAGCCGCAGGATCAGTTGGTGAACTCCGGCCACCTGCGCGGCCCGCACAACCTGCTCGTCGTCCACGTCGGGCCGGAAGCGGGCGATGTTGTCCCTGATGGTGCCGGTGAACAGCTCGGTGTCCTGGGGCAGGTAGCCGACATGCTTGCCGAACTCCGTACGGTCCCAGGAATAGACATCCGCGCCGTCCAGCCGGACATGGCCGGTGTTGGGCTGCCAGATACCCACCATCAGGCGGGCGAGCGACGACTTGCCCGCGCCGGACGGGCCGATCACGCCCAGCATCTCCCCCGGCTCGATCTTGAAGCTCAGGCCCTGGAGCACAAAACGCGTCGCGCCGACCGGGGCGAAGTTCACCCCCTCCACCGAGAGCTGGCCCAGCGGTTTGGGAAGGCTAGTGGCCGGCTTGGAAGGCTTGTAGTCGGCGAAAAGCGCGTTCAGGCGCTCGAAGGCGCGATAACCGTTGGTCAGGCCGTCCCAAGACCCTACCAGCCGCTCGATCGGCTGGAGCGCCCGGGCCGCAAGGATCATGTTCGCAAACAGCAGGCCGGAGTGGATCTTGCCCTTCACGACCAGGTAGGCGCCGATGGCGATGATCAGGACCTGGATCGCCTGGCGGGTGAACTTGCTGACGTTGCTGAGTACGCTCGCCCGTTCGCTGGCGGCGGCGCTGCGCTCCATGGTGATGGCCCGGAAGCCCGCCCAGCGCGCGCCGAGCGGCTCGACCATGCCCATGGCGCGGACCACCTCGCCGTTGCGGAGCGCCGCGTCGGTGAAACCGTAGCTGCGCAGCGCCGCATCATTGGCTTCCTTCAGGGCCGGCCGCGTCGCGCGGTCCTGAATGAGGGCGACGAGAAAGAGCAAGCCCGCGCCGAGCAAGGTCACCAGTCCGATGATCGGGTCGATGATGAACAGCACGATCATGAAGACGGGCATCCAGGGCAGGTCGAACACCACCCCGAAGGTCTGGCCGGTCAGCATCTGGCGGAAGGCGTCGAGGTCGCGCAGCGCCTGGGAGCGCGCCGACGGATTGCTGCGGATGACGGTGTCGAACAGCGCCGAGAAGACACGTCCCGAGACCCGCTGGTCCATGACCAAACCGTAGTTGATCAGCACCTTGGCCCGGAAGTCGTCCACAAGGCCCGAGATCACGAAGGCCAGCAGCACCATGAAGGTGAGGACCAGCAGGGTCGGCACGCTGTAGCTGCTCATCACCCGTCCGTAGATCTGGAAGGTGAAGATAGGCAAAGCCATGTACAGCAGGTTCGAAACCAGACTGAACAGCCCAGCATAGGCCAGCGGCGTGTAGCCCTCTTTGATTGCTCGGGTGAGAGGGTTGTCGGGGAGATCCGCAAGCGGATTGAAAATCTTCATGCGCCGCGCGCCATTTCCGTGGGTGTTCGCCGTCAATGATCTAGACGGCCGTGGCCGAGGGAGAGTGCTCGAAGTCGAAGGCGGCTTGCGCCAAAAACTCGCGACACATGATCAGGCCTCGAAGGGATGTCAATGGCGCATCCAACCGCATAGATTCACGCCACGCTTGTTTGGATTCTTGCCCGACGAGCGCCGGAACGCGAGGGTTTGTATTTGTTTAGGATCGCTGTGGTCGGGAGCTGCATTACGCGCGACCTGTGGCCGATCGTGGGCGAAACGCCTCCGGAAGACCTGCTCTACATTTCGAGGACCAGCCTGCCGAGCTTGATGGCCTCTCCCTTGCCCGGCCTGGATTTGAGCCGCGAGCGCCCTGAGGCGCTGGGCCCCTTCTCCCACCGCGCGATGGTCGAGGATCTGCGCAAGACGGCCCTCTCACGGCTGCTCGCCCACCGGCCGACCCATGTGGTCTTCGACTTCATCGACGAGCGCGTGGATCTGCTCGCGGTCGGCGGCACGCTGGTCACCCATAGCTGGGAGCTCGAAGCCAGCGGCCAAATGTCCGATCCGGCGTTCGGCGAGGCCCACACCGTGGCGAGGAACAGCCCAGGGTGCGAGTTGCTGTGGCGCCGGGCGCTCGCCGAGTTCGCCGCCCTGATCGCCGCGACACCGCTGGCCGGCGCCCGGCTCATCCTCCACGAGGCGCAATGGGCGACCCAGTTCGTGGACGAAACCGACGCCCTCCACGACTTCCCGGCGGAGGTGGAGCTGTTCGGCGACCGACGTGGCTCGGTCGCCGCGCACAACGCCCTGCTGCGACGCTATGAGGGCGCCTTCCGACAGGCATTCCCGGCCGCGCGGACTGTGAATGCCGCCCCGGCGCTACGCATCGCCGACAAGCGCCATCGCTGGGGCCTCAGCCCCTTCCACTACGTCCCGGACTATTATCGCGAGGTGCTGTCGCAGCTTCACGCGCTGGGGGTCTAGACGCGCGGTGAAATCACAAGAGCGCCATCACGGACGCCGCCGGCAAGCATGACAGGCTCTTACCGAGCGCATCCGCGACTTAATGCAGGGCACTGCGGCGTCGCAACTGATGTGGAGGTCACGCGAGGTCCAAATCTCGGGCCGCTTCCGCACTATCGAGGAACTTGATAGGCAACGGTCTACAACATCAGGGGGAAACAGGAGCAGCACATGTTCAATCACATCATGGTCGGCTCGAACGACATCGAGAGATCAAGGCTCTTCTACGACGCGGTGCTCGGAGTGCTCGGCGCGGGGCCGCCGATTTCGCATCGAGCCGACAGCGGCCACAACCGCCTCTTCTATCGCCATGATGGCGCCACCTTCTGCATCAGCGAACCGATCAACGGCGAGGCGGCGACCGGCGCGAACGGCGGCACGATCGGCTTCAAGTGCGGATCCGCCGACCAGGTGCAGACGTTTCATGACACCGCCATCGCCCACGGCGGCGTCTCCATCGAAGACCCGCCGGGCGAACGCAACGGTAGCATGGGGCCTATGCACCTTGCCTATGTGCGGGACCCGGACGGCAACAAGCTCTGCGCGGTGTTCCGCCCCGCCTAGGTCGATCGGCCGGCGGCGATCCGCGCCATGCCTACCCGCCCTGCCGCCGCGCCCAATGCTCCAGCGGCGTCACCCCGCTGCCCGCAAAATCCGCGGCCGCTGAGAGGTAGTCTGTAACCGCCACGCCGAGCCAGGGCTCGGCGACGGCCCAAGCGCCGCCTTCGAGATAGTCGATCAGCGGGTTGCGGTCAGACGCCAGGTCGGCGCCGCGGAGGGCGATGTATCGCGGCGCGTCAAACCAGGGGCTGGGGCTGCGGCCTTCGGCGCCGCCGGCCAGGACGTAGTGAGTCAGCGGCTCGAGCCCGCTCCCCGCGAGGTCCGGGTTCTGCGCCCGGTACCAGGCGGGGTCGAAGAGCGGATGCGGCCTCAAGCCCATGGCCGAGCCCTGCGTCAGGTAGTGGACCAGCGACGGCTTGGCGGACACGCCGGCGGCCGCAAGCTGGGCGGCGTAGAACTCGGCGTCGAACAGCAGGTGCGGGCTCGCCCCGGCCGCTGCGCCAGCGCGGAGATAGTGGCCGAGCGGGTTTTCGCCGGAGGCGATCAGGTCGGGCGCCTGACGCGCGTAGTGACCGATATCGAACAGCGGATGGGGGCTGCGTCCCTCGGCGGCTCCCTGGCGCACGAAGTGCTCCAGCGGAGTCTGGCCGGCGCCAAACGCCCCAACGTTCTGCTCGGCGTAGAAGCTCGTCCGGAACAGGGGATGGGGGTCGACGCCCTCGCCCGCGCCACGTAGCAGATAGTGCACGAGCGGACTGGCCCGGCCGCCGGCGATGTCGGGCCGTTGAGCAAGATACCAGGCCTGGTCGAACAGCGCCTTGGGTTGGGCGTCCGGATCGCCGCCACGGCGGGCATAGGCGGCGATGGTCCGCAGCCGCGACAGCCGCCCCGCCTCCTCGCCTTCCCAGAGCCCGGAGCGCTCGACGATCAGGGCGCGCCCAAGGGAGCGGAGGCGATCGAGCCGGGCGTCCAGGCGCCGGTCTGCGGCCGGACGCGGCCTTGCGGCGGCGCGCGCTTGGGCGCTGGCGCAATAGCCGGCCAGGGCAAGGTCGCGGGCCTGCGCCTCGAGCCCGACGCGCGAGGTGAGCGCCTGCGCCAGGGCGGTTCCTAGGCGAGCGCGCGACAGCCCGCCCTCGACGGCGGTCTGCTGGCTGGCGGCCTTCAAGGTTTCGCACTGGCGCACGAGCGCCTCGACCTTGTCGATTAGGGTTTCTGGCAAGTTCGCCCGTGTCCTCTGTCGCCCCGGCCTATCCTGCTGGGTGTCAGGCTGACCGCCGTGACTGTCAAGCCGGCGCGCCCGCCAGGCCCTGCTCCACGAGCCAGCCCAGATAGCCTCCGCCCTCGGTCACGAAGGGGTCGCGGAACAGCGCGCGCAGGTCGTCCCGATCGCGCCAGATCAGGCGATGGGACCGTGCGATCGGCGCTCCGTTGTCATAGGCCCCATAGGCCCAGTAACGCGAGCCGATCAGGGCGTCCCCGGCCTTTTCCACCTGCTCGCGGTACCACCGCCAGATCTCGAAGACCACGTGGTCGTCGCCCGCGTAGCGGCGGGTCATGGCGTCCCCGGTCGGCCCAAGCTTGGTGAAATGCCAGAAGCGCAGCGGCGCGCCGTTGACGCGGATCGCACCGTCCCGGCCGATACTCACCCGGCGCTGGCTGAGGTTCCAGCTCGCGACGTTGTATCCCGGGTCGCGCACGATCCCGACCCGCTCGAACAGCGCCGGAACGTGGTCGCACCATTTCTGGTCGACGAAGAGGCCCGCGGCGATGTCGTCGTAGCAGAACTCCAGCAGGCGGTCGTTCCACCAGCGAGCGAACCGCGCCCCCTCTCCGCCCGTCCGCACGGCCACGAAGCCGAGATTGAATATTCCGGTGCGCGAGGCTGACAGGTCGTTGTCGAGGATCGCCTGGCGTTCGGTATTGGGGTCGAGCAGGTGCGGGGTCAGCAGGATCTCGTCCTGTCCCAGCCGCTCGACCAGAGGAGTCAGCTCGCCGAACAGCGCCGTGTCCGGGTCGAGATAGATGACGACGTCCGCGCCGGAATTGCAGGCGTCCAGCAGGAACGGGCCTTTGACCGCCGTGCAGGCCTCCACCACGTCGTGCTTGAAGACCCAGGACTTGAAGTCGGGGATCAGGGCGTCCGGATGCACGACCCGGTCGAAGGGCTCGTCCTCGATGCGCAAGCTAAAGCCGGCGGGCGGCCGGTCGGTGATCAGGGCGACCAGCTCCCAGTCGGGATGGAACCGCCGAAGGCTGGCGAACAGCACGCGCGCCCTGTCGAGATAGGCGAAGGTGAAGCTGGAAAAGCAGAGGACCTTCACGCGCCGACCAGCTCCGCGGTCAGTTTGCTGAACTCGAGATCGAACAGGGCAGGCTTGCGGGCGGCGCGGGCCAATTTGAGGATCTCGCCGCTTTCGAATTGCGCCTCCAGCTCGCGCTCGTCGACGAGCACCAGGCCATGACCGCTGGCGGCGGCGAAGGCGGCGACATTGCCGCTGTCGGGACCGGTCAGCACCGCCGTCCCGGCCGAGGCGGCCTCATAGGCAGCGAAGGCGAACGTCTCCAGGCACAGGGACCAGATGAGGGCCGCGTCGATCCCCAGGTCGAGCATCGCCTGGCGCATCGCCAGCGGATCGTCGGCCGTGACGGAAACCGGATAGTGCCACGCCATCGAGCCCGCCGCCGGCTTGCTGGCCAGGTGGATGAACTCGTAGCGGGGATCGTCGGCGAAGCGGTTGGCCAGCCGACTGAAGATCGGCCAGCCCTTGTGGATCGTCGGTCCGCCCGGAAAGGCCAGCCTGAACGGCCCCGGCTCGGCGTCGCAGGTCTGCTTGGACGGGACCAGGGTGGCATGGGGCAGAACCACCGTGCTGCGCGCGCCCAGGTCGCTTCCGGCCAGCCAGGCGTCCAGCGCCACCTGCGAAGGCGAGGCGACGGTGAGGTCCAGCCGCTCGAACAGCAGCTCGTGCTCACGCACGTGGGCCGCCCGCGCCGGGCCGTAAATGCAGAGGCTGCAGGCCGGGCTGCCCTGCGGCGGCGCCCCGCAGCTTTCGACGTCGTTGCGCATGAGGTGGACGCCGGCGCAGAGCGCGCCCATGTCGTGCAGCCAGAAATAGCCGGCGTTCAACCCCGCCGCCCGGACGATGTCCACCACGTCGCGGCTGGAGTGACCGAGCATCTGATGGATGGCGAAGCTACGTGGCCCACCGCCCCTCGCCTGCCGCAAGGCGGCGGCGATCGCCGCCGGTTCGAACGCGCCCAGCCGCCTTCCGTCGAGCAGGACGCCCATCGGCGTGTTGGTCGCGCCGCGCCGCACGGTCGGCCAGCCGTTGGCCGGATGCACATGCAGGTGGCCGATCCCGCGGGCCATGAACTGCGCCGACTCCCGCTGCACGCATAGCTGCGATCCCCCGACCGAGCGGCTGTAGTCGTCCTGGCTGAAGGTCAGGTGCAGCCCGCGCTCGCCGAGGCCCGCCAGGGCTTGCGCCAACACCGAAGCCGGAGACAGCTCCACCGGCTGCGCCCAGCGGGTGGCGTCGGCGATCCGGCCCTCGAAGCTCTGCAGCTTGGCCAATGCCGCCTGGCGGAAGCTCAGCTCGATCTTCGTCGGCCGCCCCTCGTGCCGGCCGGTGGTCGCGTAATGTATGAACGGATGGGCGCCGCTGGCGGCCACGTCCGGATTGAGCTCCAGATAGTCGGCGACGCTGAAGGCGAAGCTCGGATCGCGCCCTTCCCGCCAGCCCAGGCGCAGGAAATGGTCCAGCGGCTCGACGCCCATGCCGGCCAGGTCGGGGTTCATGGCGAGGTAGTAGGCCTCGTCGAAGAACTCTGTGGCGGCGGCCCGGTCGGCGGGCGTGACCGGCGCATCGCCACGGCCCGTCAGCATCGCGAAATAGGCATCGGCGTGTGTGGAGGCGGCGATGGGCCGGCCCTCGCGGAATCCGCTGCGAAGATAGTGCACGAACGGATTGGCCCCGGCCTGCGCCACGTCGGGATTGAGCTCGAGATAGGCGCTCGTCGAAAACCACGGCGCGGGATCGCGCCCTTCCCGCCAGCCGGAAACCCCATAGTGAAGCGGCGGGTTCAGCTCCGCATAGGTCAGGTCGTGGTGGGCCTGCCGGTAAAAGTCGCCGTCGACGGCGATCGCCAGCAGCCGCATGTCGTCAGGTGAGGCCTCGCCGGCCATGTGGTGATCTTCCCGTGCGACCTTGAGAGGCGGGTTTGCATCAGATGGATGAGACGATCAACCGCGAGCCAGGCGAACGCACGCATCGCGTTGATCGCCCAGGCCCCACCGCCTATGGTGGAGCGATAGCTGGCCGTACCGCTTCCGTCTTCCAGGAAAGAGGGCGCGTGGATGCTTTACGTCGATATCCCCACAGCTGCTGAATTCAAGGCGCTGAACGAGGCTCGCGCCGACGCGTGCGTCTCCATTTATCTCCGGACCACGCCCCTGGCCCAAAGTCCGGACGCCACCCGCATCGAACTGGGCAACCTCATACGTCAGGCCCGCGAGCAGCTTCAGGGCTCAGGGTTCGACAAACGGCGACTGGCCCTGCTGACCGAGCATCTGGACGACCTGCTGGACGACGACGAGTTCTGGCGGCTGCAGGCCAGCAGCCTGGCGATCCTGGCGACGCCGGATTCGGTCCGGACCTTCCGCCTGCCCAACAATCTCTCCTCGATGGCGATCGTCTCCGACCGCTTTCACCTGAAGCCGCTGCTGAGGTCGATCACCTTCCCGCACTCGGCCTTCGTGCTGGCGATTTCGGAAAACGCAGTGCGGCTTGTGGGGGTCTATGCCGACCTGCCGCCCACGACGATCAAGGTTCCGGGCTTTCCCAAGCATGCGGCCGACGCGGTGGGAAAAGGCTCGCTGAACGACCGCTCGCCCTCGGGGCGGGTGCATGGGCTGGAGGGCCAGAACGTCCGGTTCCGCCAATACGCGCGCCAGGTCGACGCCGCCCTGCGTCCGGTCCTGACAGGACGCGACACGCCCCTGATCCTGGCCGGCGTCGGCCGGGTGCCTTCGATCTTCCGCTCGGTGAACAGCTATCCCGGCCTCGTCGACCAGACGATCGAGGCGAGCCCCGACCACATGACCGAGGCCCAGTTGGCGGAGGCCGCCAGGCCCATCCTGGACGGCGCCTACCAGCAGGAGCTTTCGCGCCTGCGGGCGCTTTACGAGGCTCGCGCCAGTGAGGGTCGGGCGACCTCGGACCTCTCGGACGCGGCCCGGGCGGCGACGGGCGGCGCGATAGAGGTGCTGCTGGTCAACATAGACACCGTGGTCCCCGGCGCGGTGGACGAGACCGGCGCGGTCACATTCTCGGACAAGGACGCTCCGGCCGGCTATGGCGTCGCCGACGAGATCGCCGCGCGGGCCCTGGCGAGCGGCGCCCGGGTGCTGGGCGTGCGCGAACCCGATCTGCCGGCAGGCGGCGAGTTGGCTGCGATCCTGCGTTACCCTGTCTAGGGCCGCCAGCCGCGAGCGCGGGCGGCGCCTTCTTCCTCAGGACTGAGCCGCTCGCCGACCATCTCGGCGTCGACGAAGGCCAGCACCGGGTCGGGCAGGGCCGAGGCCGCCTGGCGGTAGTCGCTCGAAGCTTGCGGCGGCGCGCCCGGCGCCAGGATTGCGATACGCCAGCCGCCGGGTTCACGACAGGCGACGCCGCTGTCTCCCTCCCGCGTGAAGGCGCGGCAAACGGCGTCCGCCCTTCGGAACGAGAAGACGATCCGCGTGCCGCCCGGCGACAGCTCTCCGACCGGCAGGCTCGTAAGATCGCTCGACAGGCGCCGGCCAGCCTGGAGGCCGGCCTCGCCCGACACATAAGGGCCTGTCTTCAGCATCTGCATACCCGCCGCCCCGATCAGACCGGCGACCAGCCAGGACGCAGCGATCGCCCCCCAAGTCCACGGGCGGCTAAATCCGCGCGGCCGCCCGGCGGCGTCGCCTGCCGCCTTGACGAGTTGCAACAGAGCCTCGGGCGGCGGCTCGTCGAGGATCGGGCCGTAGGCGTCCGCCAGGCGGATCCGGAGTGCGGCGGCCTCCTGCAGGCGAGCCGCGACAGCCGCGTCTTCCGCCGCCGCCGCTTCAACCACGCGAGCTTCGGCCTCGCCGAGTTCGCCGTCCACATAGGCCGCGATCGTCGCCTCGGAGATCGTCATCGAGCCCCCTCCTCTCCTTCGAGATGCGCAGCAAGAGCCGCGCGGCCGCGCACCAGGCGGCTGGTCAGGGTTCCCATCGGCACGCCCATCACTTCGGCCGCCGCCTGATAGGACAGGCCATCGACCAGCACGAGGGCCACCGCCAGGCGCTGCTCAGCGGGAAGGCGCTGCATCGCGCCGTGCAGCACGCCGAAGTCGGCTCGAGCCTCCATCGCGCGCACGGCGGCGAGATCATCGCCCGTCCGTTCGACGTCCTCCCCGACGATGATCAGCGAGGCCCGGCTCGCCGTCGAACGCACCTCGTCGATCCAGGCGTTGCGCATGATGGTGAACATCCAGCTATCCAGTCGACTCCCACGCTGAAACCGATCGGACCTGGCAAGAGCCCGAGTCACGGTGACCTGCACCAGGTCGTCCGCATCGGTCAGGTTCCGGGTGAGCGCCCGGGCCAACCGACGCAGGCGAGGCAGCAGAGCCACCAGGTCGCGTTGGAATCCGTCCAATTTCGTACTGTCCTGTGAATGAAACGGGCGGGACCGCACGTTTAATCCATTCGACGATCTTGGAAACGCCGCCGGTAACCGCATGCCTCGCACCTCGCGCCTCTCCGTCCTCGCCTGCGCGCTCCTTTTGTCGGCGCCGACCGTGAGTCATGCGCAGGGCCGCGGCGGCGGTTTAGGTCTCGGGGGCGGAATACCCGACGTCTCGGCGATCACCGACCGGGCGCTGGCGCGCCACAGCCTGCCTGATACGGCGTTCAGGGGCCTGGAGCGCGCGCAGGCCGCATCCTCGACGGCCGCCGAGCGCGCGGTCGCCCGGGTCGCCCAGGTGCGTCAGCGGCTGGCCGAGGATCGCCGCCGGGCGGTCCCCGTGCTGGCGACAGACCGCACCGGGCATTTGGTCGTCCGCAATGAGGTAGTCGCCGTGGCCGCCTCGGAGGCGTCGCTCGCCGCCGCCCGGCAGGCGGGATTCTCAATCCTCCGGCGCACGTCCTATGGGCCGCTCGACCTCGAGGTGACGGTCCTGGCCGCGCCGCCGGGCATGGCCACCGACCGCGCCGTCGCCCTGCTCCGCGAGCGTGATCCGGCCGGCGCCTACGACTTCAACCACCTCTATGACGGGGCGGGCCTGGCCCCGCAGGGTCAGGTTACGGCGGGCCGCCGCGGCTCGGCCAGCGTCGGCATGATCGACAGCGGGGTCGATATCCGCGCCGAGGCCCTACGGGGCGTCCGGATCGAGCAGCGCGGCTTCGTCGGGCCCGCCAGCCCGCAGCCGCACGGCTCGGCCGTGGCGGCGATCCTCGCCGCTCCGGGCGGCGACGTCGGGAGCCTGCGGGTGGCGGACGTCTACGGCGCCAACCCCACCGGCGGCAGCGCCGAGGCGATCGTCGCCGGCATGGCCTGGCTGGCGCAGAGCGGGACGCCGGTGATCAACATCAGCCTGGTCGGCCCGCCGAACCTGCTGCTGGGCGCGGCCGTGCAGTCGCTGGTCTCCAAGGGATTCCTGCTGGTCGCCCCCGCCGGCAACGACGGCCCAGCCAGCAAGGACACCTATCCGGCTTCCTACCGCGGCGTGATCGCGGTGTCGGCCGTGGACTCCCGCGGACGCCTCCTGCCCGAGGCCAGCCAGCCCTCGCACATCGACTTCGTGGCCTTGGGCCTGACGCCTCCGCCAGGCTCCGCCGGCAAGGCTCGCCCCTTGCGAGGCACCTCCTTCGCCGCTCCGGTGGTGGCCGCGCGCCTCGCCGGCCTGATGACTGCGCCAAGCCGGACCGCCGCTCGCCGCGCGATCGACGAACTCGCCTCGACGGCCCGCGACCTCGGCACCAAGGGCAAGGATGCACGCTTCGGCTACGGCTGGGTCGAAGCAAGCTCCAACTGAAAAAGTCCGGGCCGTCCCCCCCGCCCCGTGGATGAAAAACCGCCGGGCTCCGTTCTTTCGATCAGGGCCGCCCTCCGGCCGCCCCTGACGAGACAACCTGACGGAGTATCGCATGAAGACCCTGACCGCAGGCGTAGTGGCCCTGACCCTCGCCGGGGCGAGCAGCCTCGCCTTTGCCCAGCAAGCCACGCCCCCGGCTCCGACGACCGACACGGCTGCGACCACCGACAGCGCGACCGCCACCGACGCCACGGCCGCAGGCGACACTACGGCCTCCGATGACGCGACCACGGCCGTCGGCGCCACCGCCACGACGACCGATACGACGACCGCCGATGACGCAGTCGCGGCTGAAACCACCTTCGGCGCCGAGGTTCGCGCCCTGGCTCAGTCGCAGGGTGAAGATGACGCCCACGGCATCGGCGATCAGGTCAGCGCCCTGGCCCATGCCCGCAACGACGCCCGCCGCGCCCCCCGGGCCGGCGGCGACGACACGACCACCGATCCCGCGACCGATATGGCGACGACCGGCGACGCGGCGGTGACCGCCGAGGCGACCGTGGACGCCGGCATCAGCGTCGAGGCTTCCGACCGCGGCGCCGCGGCTCGCGCGGGCGCGGCCTCCGTCGCCGCCGCGCGCGACGCCAACCGGTCCATCTCGACCGCCACGGGCGCGGTCGCCGACCTGCGCTCGACGGTTCGCTCGAGCGTCGCCGAAACCCGCAGCGCCACGGCCGGAACGCGCGCCGACATCGCCGCCACCCGGTCGAACGCCGCCAGCGTGCGGGCCGACGTGGCGAGCACGGTCTCCCAGGCCCGGGCGGTCAAGGACATCGTCGCCGCCGCCCGTCCGGGCCGCGGCCACTAATTCACCGTTCAAGCAACTTAGCGGGGCGCCAAAGGCGCTCCGCCTCATTTTCGGGGGCTTCATGAAACACCTAGCCATTCTCGCGGCCTGCACTGCGTCCGCCTTCGCCACCGCCGCCGACGCCCAGGAAACCGCCGGGTCGAGCGGCCTGTCGCTGACCACCGGCCTCGACTACTCCTCCGGCTCATACTCCGCGGACGAAAAGACCGAGATCCTGGTTGCGCCGTTCAGCGCCGCCTGGCGGAACGACACCGTCCGGCTCACCGCAAGCTTGCCCTATGTGCGCATCGACGGACCTGCGGGCGTCGTCCTCGGGCCGGACGGCAAGCCTCTGCCCGGCGTCACCGGCGTCGCGGGCAAGCGCTCCGGACTGGGAGACTTGAGCCTTGGCGGCAGCATCACCCTTCCGACTTTGCCCATTGGCCTCGGCATCGACCTTACGGGCCGGGCCAAGCTGCCCACCTCCGATCCCGACAAGCACCTGGGCACCGGCGAAGCCGACTTCACCGTCGGGGCGGATTTCACCTATCCGATCGGTCCCGTCGCGCCCTTCCTCTCGGTCAACTACCGCATGCCGGGCGATCCCGAAGGCGTGGAGCTGCGCAACACCTATGCGGCCTCGGTGGGCGCCAGCATGGTGTTCGGCCGCTCGATCGCCATCGTCTCCTACGACTACGCCCAGGCCAGCAGCCCCCTGGCCAAGGACGCCAGGGAACTCTTCGGCGCGGTGAGCACCCCGGTCACCGACAAGGTCAACGGCACGCTCTATGGGACCGCGGGACTGAGCGAAGGCAGCGCCGACTATGGCGTCGGGGTGATGCTCACGCTCAAGCTCTGACCCCGGCCGCTGGCCTTCTCGGCGCGACGACTCCCTGCGTCCGTCGACGAGGCCGGCGCCATCGCTTTCCCTTGCGGCCCGGCGCGAGCGGCCATAGAGCGGGAGGGAACTGGCCGCGGGGCGGCTGTGCGAGACTTTTGCGCCATGCCACAGACATTCGAGCGGTCGGCCTATCTTGTGCTCGGCATGCACCGGTCGGGCACCTCGGCCACCGCCCAATTGCTGGCGCTGGCGGGCGCCGAATTGCCGGACAACGTCATGCCCGGCGATGAGCACAACGCCAAAGGCTACTTCGAACCCTGGAAGATCTCGGTCTTCAACGACCAGCGGCTGCGGGCGGCGAAATCGGCCTGGGACGATCCCTTCAACCTGCCCTACCAGCCCCTGGCGCCGGACGCCGAGGCCGAGTGGAAGGCCAGGGCCGTGGACCTCTTCCGCGCGGAGTTCGGCGAAGCGATCCATCCCCTGCTGAAGGACCCGCGGGTATCAGTGCTGCTGCCCATGTGGCGCGAGGTGCTGGCCGAAGTCGGGATGCCGATCCGGGCGGTGATCCCGGTGCGCCATCCGCTGGCCGTGGCCGGGTCGCTGTCGCGGCGGGACGCCTTCCCGCCGGAGAAATCGGTCCTCGTCTGGACGATCTACATGCTGGCCGCCGAGACTCATACGCGCGACGTTCCCCGCGCCTTCGTCTCCTATGACGGCCTGCTGACGGACTGGCGCAAGGAGGTCGCGGCCATGGAGCGCGCCCTGGGCGGCGCGTTGCCGCGCCTGGACGAACGCGCCGCCGGCAAGATCGACGAGTTTCTGACCAAGGACCTGCGCCACAACGAGGCCCTGGAGAGCCTGGAATCCCTGCCGCTGGTGGGGCCGATGGCTCAATCGGTGCTGGACTGGTTCGTGGCCGCGGCCAGCGGCGCCGAGCCCGACCGCGCCCCGCTTGAGCAAGCAGCGGCGCAAATCGCCAAAATGAAGTCGCAGATGGGCGTATTGGTCTCGCCCGTGACCAGCCAGCTCGATTCGACCCGCGCCGAACTGCTTCATCAGCGTCAGCTCAACGAGGTGCAGGCCAGCGCCATGCGCGCCCTGGAGCATGAAGCGGCCCTGCTGCGTCAGGAGCATGCCAAGATCGAGGCGGTCGTCGATGCGGCCCTCGCCGCCCGCTAGGCCCACCGCGAGTAACCTTCACTTGGCCAACGATCTCTCAAAGCTCGACCCGACCACCGACGCCGAGGCCCTGCTGGCCCGCCGCAGGGACCTGCATCGCGCGCGCATGGTGGTCGCCGAAGACCGCTGGAACCGCTTCCGCAAGGCCGCCGGCCGCCGGGTGGGCCTGGCCGACAAGGGGCCGACGGAGCAGCGCTTCGACCTGATGCTGGCCCGCGCCAAGTGGCCGGGCCGTGCGGCGCTGCTGGCTCGCTCGGGTCTCTGGGACTTTCGCCTGGACCGCGCCATCGGCCGCGACGGCGGCAAGGCCCGCGGCCTGGTCTCCTATGTGCGCGCCGGGCCCGATGCGGGCGCCAATCCCAAGGCCCTGTTCGATCAGGCCTGGTACATGGAGCACAATCCCGACCTGGCCGGCTCGCGCTGGGCGCCGCTCGCCCACTACCTGATCGCCGGGGACAAAGAAGGCCGCAGCCCCCACCCGCTGTTCGATCTCAAGGACTATCGCAGCCGCCATGCGGTGAAGGTCGCCGCCACCGGTCTGACCGCTCTGCAGCACTTCCTGCACAAGGGCGTGCGCGAGGGCTATGCGCCGCATCCGCTGTTCGACGTCCGCTACTATGTCGGCCAGTCGGACGAGGTCGCCGACAGCGGCGAGAACCCGCTGATCCATTATCTGCGCGAGGGCTGGCGCAAGGGCTACCAGCCGCACCCGCTGTTCAACGGCGAATGGTACCTGGCCACCAATCCTGACGTGGCCGAGATCGACGCCGCGCCCCTGCTCCACTACGCGGCCAGCGGCGCCTTCGAGGGCCGCAGCCCCCACCCGCTGTTCGACCCGCTCTGGTACGCCGACCGCTACCGCGAGGCCGCGCCGATGGGGATCAGTCCGCTGGCGCACTTCCTGGCCCACGGCTTCGAGGAACGGCGCGACCCCAGCATCCATTTCGACACCGCCTTCTATCTTGAGCAGCAACCGGACATTCCGGCCGATCTGCATCCGGTGGTGCACTACCTGACCGAAGGCGCCTTCGAGGGCGTCTCACCGGCGGCGGACTTCAACGAGGTCTCGTACCTGATCGAGAACCCGCAGGCCGCCGAGGTCCCGATCTCGTCGCTGGAGCATTGGGCCCTGAGCCGCGCGCCCAAGCCGGAAGCCGGGGCGATCGTCGCCCGGCCGCGCGGCGAGGCCGGCCTCTTCGAGCAGTTGCGCGCCGCGGGCAGGGCCAAGGACTCAGGCGCCTACGACAACCAGGCCTATCGCGACACCCGCGCTGCCTATGGCCGGATCCGCCAGCGCCACATCGAGGACGTGAAGGTCCAACCCTTCGACCTGATAAAGGTGGCCGAACGCGACGCCGAAAAGGTGGCCGCAAGCCTGGGCTTTTCGGCGCCCGCCAAGCCGCGGGTGTCGATCGTCATCCCGGCCTACAAGAACCTGACCTTCACCCTGGAATGCCTGGCGGCGCTGAAGGCCGCCGGCGATCTGGACGAGGCCGAGGTCATCGTCATCGATGACGCCTCCGGCGACGGGTCGGCGGACGTGGTGGCCAAGACCGGGGTCAAGCTGCTGGTCAACGCCGAGAACCAGGGCTTCATCCGCACCTGCAACCGTGCGGCGCAGGAAGCCGCCGGCGAGTTCCTGATCTTCCTGAACAACGACGTCCAGGTCCGGCCAGGCTGGCTGGACGCCCTGCTGCGCCCGTTCGCGGAGGAGGCCCGCGTCGGCGCCGCCGCGCCCAAGATGCTGTTCCCGGACGGCCGGCTGCAGGAAGCCGGCGCGCGCATTGGCGTCGACGGCGCGTCGGAGATGATCGGCCTCTTCGAGGATCCCGGCCTGCCGCGCTGGAACGTGCGGCGGGAAGTCGACTACGCCTCCGGCGCCTGCCTGGCGGTCCGCCGCGAGGTGTTCGCCGAGCTGGACGGCTTCGACATCACCTTCGCCCCGGCCTATTGCGAGGACGCCGACCTCTGCTTCCGCCTGCGCGCCCGGGGCCTGCGGATCATCTACGAGCCGACCTCGCAGATCGTCCACCACCTCAGCGTGACCGCCAACTCCATCGACAGCGGCTACAAGCACCGCCTGGCGACCCGCAACCAGCAGAAGTTCGTCGAGCGCTGGGGCGAGCAGCTCGAGGCGCTGAACCGCGTCCGCACCATCGCCTTCCACCTGCCGCAGTTCCACAAGGTGGCGGAGAATGACCGCTGGTGGGGTCCTGGCTTCACCGAGTGGACCAATGTCAGCCGGGCGCTGCCCAACTATCGCGGCCATTACCAGCCGCACGTGCCCGCCGACCTCGGTTTCTACGATCTCTCCGATCCGGCGGCGATGCGAGCCCAGGCCGAGCTGGCCGCGCGCTACGGGATCGGCGGCTTCTGCCATTACTTCTACTGGTTCACCGGCGGCCGGCGGATTCTCGAAAAGCCGCTTGAACCCCTGCTGGAAAGCAAGGCTGACGATTTTCCGTTCTGCCTCTGCTGGGCCAACGAGAACTGGACCCGCACCTGGGACGGGCAGGAACGCGACGTCCTGCTGGCCCAGACCTATGAGGAAGGCGACGCCGAGGCCTCGATCGCCGAGCTCGAACCCTATCTGCGCCAGCCGAACTACATCCGCATCGACGGCAAGCCGCTGCTGCTGATCTATCGGCCGGGCCTGCTGCCCGATCCCAAGGCCTGGACGGACGCCTGGCGCAGGCATTGCCGCGAGGCCGGCGTCGGTGAAATCTACCTCGCCTTCGTCGAAGGATTCGAGAAGGCCGGCGGCAAGACCGATCCGGAAAGCCTCGGCTTCGACGCCTCGGTCGAGTTCCCGCCGGCCGGCACCGGCGCCCTGATCCATCCGCCGGGTCCGCTGTTCAACGCCCGCTTCGAGGGCCGGGTGAACGACTATCGCCAGATGGTCCGCACCTACCTCGGCGCCCAGCCGCTGGGCCACAAGCGCTTCCGGGGCGTCATGCCCTCCTGGGACAACACCCCCCGCCGCCAGGATGGCGGTTGGGTCTTCCAGTACGCCAGCCCCGGCGCCTTCCAGGCCTGGACCGAGGCCATGTTCGAGGAAACCCGCCGCCAGAACTTCGGCGACGAGCGGATCGTCTTCGTCAATGCCTGGAACGAATGGGGCGAAGGCGCGCACCTGGAGCCCGACCAGCGCTTCGGCCACGGCTGGCTGGAAGCCGTGAAGAACGCCGCAGAAGCCGACCTACTGGACAAGTCATGACCCCGGCCGATCTCGTCCTCGTCGGCCACCCCTTCTCCGCGATCGGGATGGCCGAACATGTCCGCTCCGCCTTTCGCGCCTTCCGCGCGGCCGGGCTCACCCCCGGCCTGATCGACATCTACGGCATGGACCGCAACAAGGACCCCGACTTCGAGCGGGAGTTCGCCGGCCACGTCGTCCCGACGCTCAGCCCGAAGACCAACCTCTTCTGCATCAATGCGGACGAGGTCGAGCAGGCCATGGGCGTACTGGAGCATCTGGGCTCGGGCCCGGCCTTCCAGAGCGCCTACAACATCATCTATCCGGCCTGGGAGCTCGCGAACTATCCCGAGCCGTGGGCGAAGATCCTCGACCGCTTCGACGAGGTCTGGGCGCCCTCGCGGTTCATTCAGGACGCCATCACCCCGGTCACCGAGCGCCCGGTCGTCCACATGCCGCTGGCGGTCGAGCTGACCATGTCCTCGTTCCTGGGACGCCGTCACTTCGGCATTCCGGAAGACGCCTTCGTCTGCCTCTTCTTCTTCGACTTCTCGTCCTACGCCGAGCGGAAGAACCCCTTCGCCATGCTGGAGGCCTTCGAGAAGCTGGTGGCCGCACGCCCGCACGCGCCGCTGCATGCGGTGGTGAAGTACAAGGGCGGCGACGACGGCAATCCCGCCCGCAAGGCCCTGGAGGCCCGCCTGAAGGCGCTGGGCGGCCAGGCCCAGGCGATTACCCGCCAGCTCTCCGACAACGAGATCAAGAATCTGGTCCGCTGCTGCGACGCCTTCGTCTCCCTGCACCGCTCGGAAGGCTTTGGCCGCGGCCCGGCCGAGGCGATGATCATGGGCCGCGCGGCGGTCGCCACCAACTATTCAGGCAATCTCGACTTCATGACGCCCGACACCAGCCTGCTGGTCGACTGCGAGCTGATCCCGGTGGCCGAAGGCGCCTATCTGTTCGGCGAGGGCCAGGTCTGGGCGGACCCATCGGTCGACCATGCCGTCGAACTGATCGGCGGCCTGCTGGACGACCCTCGGTCCAGGCGCGACCTCGGCGAGCGCGCCCGCCGCCATATCCGCACCAACTTCAGCAACCGCGCGACCGGCCTGCGCTACGCCGCCCGGCTCGAGGCCCTGGCCTAGCTCCTTTCAAGGCCCCCCGTTGACACATGTCACGGCGGCGCCGCCTCCTTTGGCTCAGGGATAGCTCCGGCTATGCGAGGGAGGCGAAACTGACGCGCGCCAGCATTTGGCTGTTCTGGGGATTTTGGGCGGTGCTCAGTCTCCTCTGGCTCGTCGTGAACGGAACCGTCTTTCCCGTCGCGAACATCTTCGCCCTGCGCGAGCGTCTGATGCAGTTCAGCGGCGTCCTCGCCATCGGGGCGATGAGCGCGGCGATGATCCTCGCGATCCGCCCGCGCTGGCCCGAGGCGCGGTTGGGCGGCCTCGACAAGATGTACCGGCTGCACAAGTGGCTGGGGATCGGGGTGCTGGGCCTGGCCGTCTTTCACTGGCTCTGGTCCGAAGGGCCGAAATGGGCCGTCGGGGCCGGCCTCCTGACCCGTCCCGCCCGCGGGCCGCGCGCGGAGATCACCGACCCGGTGCTCCAGACGCTGCGCAGCTTCCGTGGAACGGCCGAGGAGATAGGGCTCTGGGCCTTCTACGCCCTGGTCGTCCTGCTGCTGATCGCCCTGGTGAAGAAGATCCCATACCGGTGGTTCCGCTACAGCCACAGGCTGATCGCCCTCGCCTATCTGGCGCTGGCGTTCCACGCCGTGATCCTGCTGGACTACGCCATGTGGATGACGCCCCTCGGCGTGGTCCTGGCGGTGCTGACGCTGGCCGGCGCCTATGCCGCGGTTCTCTCGCTCGTCGGGCGGATCGGCGCCGCGCGGCGCGTGACCGGCCAGATCGCGGAGATGCGCAACTATCCGGGCGTCCATTCCCTCGAGACGGTCATCGAACTGGGCCAGGGCTGGCAGGGACACAAAGCCGGACAGTTCGCCTTCGCCACCTCTGACCGGATCGAAGGGGCGCACCCCTATACGATCGCCTCGGCATGGGATCCTGCGAACCCGAAGGTCACCTTCATCTCCAAGGAACTCGGCGACCACACCACCGGGCTCGTGGATCGGCTGAAGGTCGGCCAGAAGATCACCGTCGAAGGCCCGTATGGCTGCTTCACCTTCGACGACGGCCTGCCGCACCAGATCTGGGTCGGGGCCGGTATCGGGATCACCCCGTTCATCGCGCGGCTGAAGGACATGGCCGCCCACAGCCCGATGCAGGCCTGTCCTGAAATCGACCTGTTCCACACCACCCGCGAGGTGGACGAGGACGCGCTTGAACGCCTCGCCCAGGACGCTCGCGCCGCCAATGTGCGCCTCCACGTCCTGATCGACGACCGGGACGGCAGGCTCTCGGCCGAGCATATCCGCAGGACCGTTCCCGGATGGCGAGGCGCCAGCCTGTGGTTCTGCGGCCCGATCAAGTTCGGAGCGGCGCTGCGGGCCGACTTCGCCGCGGAAGGCATGGCGGTCGACCAGCGGTTCCATCAGGAACTGTTCGAGATGCGATGAGGGTAGTGCTTGCGGCTCCAGTGAGACGGAGGAAGCGAGCCCCGCTCGAAGGGCTTCCCGCACCCCCTGCAGAATTTCACTTCACCGGTATCCATCAAGCGCTCCTTCGACCGCTTGGGACAGGTGACGCGCGAGCACGTCGATCAGGCGGCTGGCGCTCGCACGCAGCTCATGTCGGCCGGTCGGCGCCAAAATCATGTCGACGGCCGGGCTTGGCGCATTGCCATTTCGCAACCCTGGCGGTCGCCTTCGCGAACGCGCGTCAAGCGCAGCCTTGGCCTTGGTCAGCCGCGCCAGGAATGGGCTGTCGCTCCCTCCGTCGGACGCCCGTCCGCCTGTGCGAAATCACCTCGCTCCATACCGAATTTTCGGATTGACGCGACGGCAGCTCCCAGCGTTGTATCCAGCGCAACGGGGCCTAGAGAGCGCGTATTATAGGAGGAATGATTGGGCAGCAGCTCAAACGGGGGGGTGAGCGATCGCCTTACTTTGAAGACCAAAGTCGCATTCGGCGTCGGTAGCGGCGCCGAGGCCATCGCGGGCGCCGCGATCGGCTCCTATACGCTTCTTTACTACAACCAGATTCTCCAGGTTCCGGCGCACTGGGTGAGCTTCGCCATCGCCGCCAGCCTGTTGCTGGATGCGGTCACCGAGCCGATCATCGGCTCCCTGTCGGACCGCACCAGGTCCAGGCTGGGCCGCCGGCATCCGTGGATGTTCGCCGCCCCGATCCCGATCGCCCTGATGCTGTGGTCGATCTACAATCCGCCCGCGATCCTGGATCACCTTGGCCTGACGATCTGGGCGGGCGTGACGGTCTCGCTGCTCCGCCAGGTCATGGCCATCTACCACACGCCGCACCTGGCGCTCGGAGGTGAGCTGTCACCCAACTACACAGAGCGATCTAAGGTGATGGCCTACAACAGCCTCTTCACCTGGGTCGGGGCCGCCGGCACATCCTGGGTCGCGCTCACCTTCTTCTTCCCGGCGACGCCGGAATATCCCCGCGGCCTGCTCAATCCCGAGCCGTGGCCGCGGTTCGCGACCGCGATGGCGCTGTCTGCGCTGGCGATCCTCCTGGCCTCGGCGTGGTTCACCCGCGACCGCATCCCCTTCCTGCCCAAGCCCGACCCGAAGACGCCGAAGTTCAGCGTCGGCGAGTTCTTCACGGACGTTCGCCGGGCGATGACCAACGTGAACTACGTCTGGCTTCTGATCGGCTACTTCTTCCTCTCGATGATGATCGGCCTGCGTGGCGGGCTGCATCTCTATACGAGCATCTATTTCTGGGACCTCTCGAGCGAAGAGCTCCGGTGGTTCATCATCGGCAGCTTCACCGGGTTCGCCACCGCCTTCCTGTTCGCGGCGCGCATGCATGGCCGCTTCGACAAGAAGCAGACGATCCTCTGGTCGCTGGTGGGCTTCGCAGCGATTCCGGCCGTCCCGGTGGTCCTCGGCCTGGCCGGCGTCATGTCCCACGAGACTCCGGGCCTGGTGTGGATCCTGATCGGGTTCTCGGCCCTGAGTTCGGCCGCCATGAGCATCCTGCAGATCAGCGTCATGTCTGCGCTCGCCGACATCGCCGACGAGAACGAACTCAAGCATGGCGTCCGCCAGGAAGGGATCCTCTACTCGACCCGGTCGCTCGCCGCGAAGCTCGACCAGGCGATCGGGACCCTGCTGGCCGGCCTCGTCCTGAAGTTCATCGCCTTCCCGGTCGGTGCGAAGGGCAAGGCCGACGTCGCCCCGGACGTCCTGTTCAACCTGGTGCTCTGGGACGGCGTCATTGCGGCCATCCCCGGCCTCATCGCCCTGCTGGCCTACGCTCGGTACCGCATCACCCAGGAGAGCCACGCCGCGACCCAGGCCGCGCTCCGGGAACGGCGCGCCGAAGCCGCTCGTCCGCCTGAAGCGAAGGCGGCCGCCGCCGCTCCGGCCGAGGCCGCTCCGGCGCTGGCGAAGTAGCCGCCAAGGGACCTGGCGCCTAGCCGGCCGCCAGGTCCTCACCTCTCCGGGGCTCGCGCTCGTCCCGAAGTTGTTCTTGTATCCCGGTCGCGACGCAGCATCATCGCATCTCCGAGACTTTTGCCGGCCGCCGATGCTTCAGATTCGCGCCCTCATTCCGCACCAGACATGCGACGAGGTGATCAAAGCCATCGAGGCTGATCCCGCGACCGCCAATCTTGTGGTGCTACGCGGCGTCGCCCTGCGCGGCCAGGGCGACCTCGTCCTCTTCGACGTGGCCCGCGAGAACATCAACGCCATCATCGCCAAGCTGCGAGCGCTTGGCGTCGATACGTCCGGCTCCATCGCCCTGCTGGACCGCGTGACGGTCCTCTCCGACGCGGCCGAGGCGGCCAGCATCGCGGCCGCAGGCCACCCTGCCGACGCGGTGGTCTGGGACGAAATCGAGGATCAGGCGAAGGAGGACGCGCAGCTATCGTGGTCGTTCCTGAGCTTCCTGGTGCTCGCGACTCTGATCTCCAGCATCGGCCGCTATCTCGATCAGCCCATTCTCATCATCGGAGCAATGGTGGTCGGGCCCGAGTTCGCCCCGATCGCGGCGATCTGCCTGGCGATCGCCCGCCGCCGCGGCGCCCTCTTCAGGCCGGCGATCATCACGCTGCTCGGGGGCTTTGCGATCGCCGCCGTCATAACCTGGCTCCTATGGGCGCTCGCCAATGCGGCCGGACTGGTCGACCCGGTCGCCGCCACTACCGGCCCCGCCACCGGGTTCATCGTGCAGCCGGACGCCTGGTCCTTCGTGATCGCCCTGCTCGCCGGTTGCGCCGGCGTGCTGTCGCTCACCACCGCGAAGTCTTCGGCCCTGGTCGGCGTGTTCATCTCGATCACCACCGTGCCGGCCCTGGGCGCCATGGGCCTGACCGTCGCGGTCGGCGCGTGGGACGAGGCCTGGGCCTCGCTCGTCCAGTTGGCCGTCAACGTCGCCGGCATAATCGTGGCCGGTACGGCCACCCTGGTCGCGCAGCAGTTGGCGAGCCAGACCCCGCGCAAGGAGCGCCGGCCGAACCTTTGAGGCTAGCGGGCCGCCAGGCTCGTCGACGCAGCCGGCGCCTGGGCCAGGGCTACGGGCCCGGGATTCTCGGTGATCGCCACCTGGTGGATGGTGAAAGCGCCGCCGGCCTGGTCGTCGGTGTCCAGGCGGATCTGGTCGATGAGCGAACTCTTCCAGTCCTCGCCGCCAAGGGCGAGGTTGGCCATGTCGTAGACCAGCACCACCGTCTCGCCCACCGCCGGGTTCGCGCCGGCGATCGGCTTGGCCTGGAACGCGCCGCTCTCGCGGTGCGCTGCGGTGCTGTAGAAGACCGCCCCATCCCAGTCCGCGCCAGCCCGGACGCGGGTCAGGCGGACAAGCACGAGTGAATAGCGATCGCCGTCCAGCTCCAGCCCCTTGGGCGAGCGCAGCACCGGATCGGCCTGCAGGTTCCGCAGGTCCAGGCCGAAGGCGGGCGCGGGCAACGCCTCCCCGCCGCTCAGCACGAAGCCCTCGGTGGAGCCGTCGAACGTCCAGAGCCGCCCGGCCTTCAACGGCGCGCCGTTGATCTCGAAGCGGCCGGCCTCGTCGCTCCAGCGGACGACCTGCAGCCGCAGGTTCGCCGCGACCTTCGCAGGCTCGGGCGCCACGGCGGCCCTCGCCCAAGGGGCGGGCTGGTCGCAGGCGCCGAGCGCCGGAAGAACTGCAGCCAGGGCCGCAACGATCAGGAATTGTCTCATGCGAACGGTCCGGGCCGTCACACTGCGGACATTGGCCGGAAATTCCGGCGAACAGACGGCTGCAAGGCCAGATAGAGAGCCCCAGCCGCCGCCGCCAGATCGAGCGCGTAAAGATATCGATGATCGCAGGCGATCGAGATGACGAAGAAACTCGCGGCGAAGGCCAGGGCCGAAGCCATGAACAGAGCGACCACGATGTCCTGGTCTTCGCGCCGCCAGAGCAGGGCCGCCATGACCAGGGCCGCGACGGCGGCCGAGAAGAGGTGCGAGTAGAGCGGCGTCGCGACGAACGCCTGCCCGAACCTGGCCAGGGCCCGGTCCTTGGCGCTCGACCTCGGCTCCATGCCGAGCCGCGCCAGGATGGCCGGTGGTCCGGTGACGCCGACGAAGACAGGAACGCACCGCGACCGATCCGGCGGCGCGACAAGCCAGCGAAACACCTCCCAGCGATGCGTGAGGTAGGTGGTCGGATGGCTCGAGATCAGGGCCAGCCACTGGGCGCGCATCACTCCGGGGGGCGTCTTCCAGAGGGCGGGCGCGAGGTCGGGACGGCGCTCGAAGAAATCCACGCGTTCGGGCGAATAGGCCTGGGGCGCGGCATCGCGGATGAGGGCCGCAGCCTCCGGCCGCCCGGCCTGGGCGACACCCGTCGGTTGGGCTTCGGGGTCGCGCGCCAGGATCCCCACGACATCATAGTGCTGCAGGATGCGAAGGCCGACCCCGAGGGCCTTGTCCGGTCCGGCTCGTCGCGGCTGGGCGGCCTGGCCCATGGCCGCGGCGGCAAGGCAGATGAGGAGCACCCATGCTCCTCCGAGCGCGATGGCCTTGGGCCAGCCGAGGCGCCGGCCGAGCACCCAGGCCACGGCCGCGCCGGCCCCGGCGACGAACACGAAGCCGTTCTGGCGGATCGACATCGCGACCGCCAGGACGAGGCCTGACGCGAGCAGCGCCAGCCAGCCCCTGGGCCTGCGCGAAGTCAGTCCGAAGGCCAGGGCCACGAACCCGAAGACCGTGAGATTGGCGAACAGCACGTCTTTCCAGACTATGCCCTGAAAGATCAGCACCGTCGGGGAGAGGATGAACACCACCGCCACCGGCACGGCCCACCAGGACGTGGTCGGTCGCAGCCGCGGCGCCCAGGCCAGGGCGGCGAAGAGGCTGGCCGCACTCAGGGCGACATAGAGGCCCAGGCCCCCCGGCAGGCCGTCCGCCAGGCCGACGATCCTGGCGTAGAGAACCGGTCCGAAGGTCTCGCGGACCTGCAGGCGCCCCTCGTAGAGCGCCATCACCGAATCCACCGACAGGTGCGGCGGCAGCCCCGCCGCCAACACCAGCAGGAAGCCGAGCAGCAGGACGCCCTTCAGCGTTCGGCCTGCGGCCGTCTCCACCCGCCCGGACACTCAGGCCCGGACTTGCATGAGGATGATGAAGAAGCCCGCGAGCATCATGGCGTAGCCTGCGGCCATGCCGACGGAGACCGGTTCCTTGAAGATCAGCCAGGCGGCGAGCGGCACCAGCGCCGATCCGATCAGCGAGAAGGCGTAGGCGGTGGATAGCGGCGTGCGGGTCAGGACGTAGAACCAGAAGAGGGCCGTGGCCGCGTACCAGGCGAAGGCCCCCATCAGCGGGTAGTTCTGGAGCACGCGGAGCAGGAAGGGGCCTTGCTGCGAGGCGTTATGGATAGCCGCCCACTTGAAGAGCAGTTGGCCGATCGGCAAGGCCACGGCGAAAGCGCCGCAGAGCAGCATGTCCTTGAGAGTCATCCTCGGCCGCCAGCGATGCGCTCAAGCGTGCGCAGATAGGGGTGAATAGGCCGGTTCGGCACGTTCTGGACATCGAAATTGATCGCCTGGAGCAGAAGCTGGACCCCGATGATGACCGGCAGGGCCGCGGCCATCACGACGCCGGCGGAGGCGGCCTGCCCCGGATCGCGGACCGCGAACCAGTGAAGGCCGTAGGTCGCGCCGGCCGCCAGCAGCAGGAATCCGACGACCAGCTCGATCGTCGCCACGTTGAAGTCGCGGACGAAGTACTGCCCGATCACCCGACGGATAAAGTTACTAAGGTGACGGGCAGAAAACGTGCCGATAACCGCGCCTATCCGCAGGTTGCTCCTCTCGTCGCCATAGCGTGACGGCATCGGGGAATCGCGGACCACCGCCCGCAAGGCGCCCAGGTGGTAGAGCAGGTCAGTCTCGAAGAAGAACCGCCTGGCGACAGACCGCTGGAGGACCTGCCGGGCGACGCTGGCCTCGAGCGCCGTGAAGCCGTTCGTCGGATCGAAGATGTTCCAGTAGCCGGTGGACGCTTTGGCCGCGAAGCTCAGCGCCGCGTTGCCGAACACCCGGAGGCCGGGCATCGAATTGAGGTGCCCGATGGAAGTGAAGCGATTGCCCTTCACGTAGTCGGCCTCACCCAGCAGGATCGGCGTCACGAGTTGGGGCAGATAGGCGAGGTCCATCTGATCGTCGCCGTCGATCTTGACCAGGATCTCTCCGCCCCGGCGCTCGGCTTCCCGGTAGCCGGCCAGGACGGCCCCGCCGACGCCCTCGTTCTGCGGCAGGCGCAGCACGACGATGCGGGGGGGCAGATCCTGCGCTTCCAGGAAATCGGCCGTACCTTCGGGACATGCGTCATCGACGCAGACCACGCCCTCGACCCAGTCCGGCACACGGCTCAGCACCGTCAGGATCTGCGCACGCACGCGATAGCAGGGGATGATGATCCAGACCCGCGCGGCCTTGAGCGAGATCTCGGCGGCGCTGATCGCGGATCGGGATTCCACCGACCAGGGCTGGTCGCTGATCAACATGGAACACGCCTCGTGAAAGCTGGCGACCGAATAAGGGCGTCCGTTCAAGGTTGCAAACCTGCGCCGCGGCGACTACCCCCGGCTCAGATCGGATCAGCCTGGGACAGCAACGCCCGCTATGCGTCATGAACTGGTGCGCGCCCGCGCCCCCCTTCGCCTGGGCTTCGGCGGCGGCGGAACCGACGTCTCGCCCTACTGCGACGAGCACGGGGGCGTGGTGCTCAACGCGACCATCGACCTCTTCGCCCATGTGACCATCGAGGCGCGGACGGACGACCAGGTGCTTCTGGTCGCAGCCGATCGCGACCAGGCCTGGCGCGCGCCGGCCACGGCGCCGCTGCCGACCGACGAGCCGCTGCGCCTGCTCAAGGGCGTCTACAACCGCTTCATGGCCCAGAACGGCCGGGCCATTCCGCTGACCATGGTGTCCTATGCCGACTGCCCGCCCGGATCGGGGCTGGGATCGTCGTCCGCCCTGGTCGTGGCCATGGTCGAGGGTATGCGCCGCTTCATGGGGCTGGAGATGAGCCCGCAGGCGGTCGCAGCCCTGGCCTACGACATCGAGCGCTGCGACCTGGGCCTGGCCGGGGGCACCCAGGATCAGTACGCCGCGGCCTTCGGCGGCATGAACTTCATGCGCTTCTTCGAGGAGGCCCGCGTGGAGGTCGAGGGCCTGACGGTGCCGGAAAAGGTGCTGAAGGAGTTGGAGGCGAGCCTCGTGCTCTACTTCACCGGGGTCAGCCGCGAATCCGCCGCGATCATCGACGAGCAGAAGGCCAACATGAAAAGCCAAGCGCCGAAATCGCTGGAAAGCCTCCACGCCCTGAAGGCGGGCGCCTTCGAGATGCGCGACGCTCTGGTGGCCGGCGACCTGCCCCGCTTCGGCGCCCTGCTCGACGCCGGCTGGCTCTCGAAGAAGCAGACCGCCCACAACATCTCCTCGCCGGAGATCGACAAGGTCTATGAGGCCGCCAAGGCCTTCGGCGTGTTCGGCGGCAAGGTGTCCGGCGCCGGCGGCGGCGGCTTCATGATGTTCCTGGTCGATCCTCCGCGCCGAGAAGGCCTCAAGCGCCTGCTCGGCGGCTTCGGCGGCGTCGCCCAGGGCGCAGCCTTTACAAGGACCGGGGCCGAGTCCTGGGACGTGCGATAGGATCAGTGCATTGAAAGAACTCTCGAAATCCATCGCTCGGCGCATGGCCGAACCGAACTTCGCCCGCCGCTGGTTCGTGGGCGAGGGCCTGGATATCGGCGGCAAGCCCGATCCCCTCTCGCTCTACGCCCCATTCTTTCCCGGCCTGAAGTCGGTGCGGATCTGGGACTGGGAAGACGGCGACGCCCAGTTTCTGCAGGGCGTCGCGCCCGGCAGCCTGGACTTCGTCCATTCGAGCCACTGCCTCGAGCACCTGGTCGATCCGCGCCAGGGCCTGAAGGCCTGGTTCGAGGCGTTGAAGCCCGGCGGCTTCCTGATCATCACCGTGCCGGACGAGGACCTCTACGAGCAGGGTGTCTTCCCCTCCACACACAACCGCGATCACAAGTGGACCTTCACCATGCTGAAGTCCAAGTCCTGGTCGGACCGATCGATCAATGTGCTGGACCTGCTAGCCGAGCTCGGCCCCGCCGCCGACATCGAGAAGATCGCGTTGCTGAATTCGACCTATCGCTACGACCTTCCGCGGTTCGACCAGACCCTGACGCCGATCGGTGAATGCGGGATCGAGTTCGTTGTCCGCAAGCGTTCGGCCCAGGAGGTCGAGGCCGGCGGCCTGGTGCGCCAGGCCGAGCAGCCCGCCCCGGCCCTGCGTCGGCACTTCAACCAGTATCGCGCCGACCACGCGCACATGAAGACCAGCCCGCCGCCGTTCGAGGACGAAAGTCCGCTTTAGTAGGGCAAAACAGCCTTTTGATTTGAATTTTCCACGAGAATCCTCGCCTGGCGCCACGCTTGCGCCGCAAAATGCGACCTGTTACCCACCCACGCGAGCGACGTGCGGCGGGTGCGCCGGCGAGCTTTTGGTCGGGAGACTGAATGCAATCCGTACAACACATGGTGCGCACCGGACGGCGCGGCCCCATGCACGAGTTCAGCATGGCGTTCGCGGACCTGCGCGCCTCGTTCGAGCGTATCGGCCTGGCCTGGTCGCTGGCCTGGCACGACGTGGTTTCCCGTTACCGCGGTTCGATCCTCGGACCGTTCTGGATCACCCTCTCCATGGGTCTCATGGTGGCGGGTATCGGCTTCCTCTACGCCAACCTCTTCAAGGTCCCGGTCAACGAGTTCATCCCCTATGTGGCGCTGGGCATCGTGTTCTGGGGCATGATCGCCAACGTGATCCTGGAGGGTTGCCAGACCTTCGTGCAGGCCTCCGGCATCCTCTCGCAGACCTCGCTGCCGATGATGACCTTCGTCTGGCGGACGGTGATGCGCAACGTCATCAACCTGCTGCACCACGTGGTGATCATCGTCGGCGTGCTGGTCTTCTACGACCACTGGCGGCAGACCAACGTGCCCGTCGGCGTGGTCGGCGTCATCCTGCTGCTGCTGAACATCTCGTGGATGAGCCTTGCGGTCGGCATGGCCTCGGCCCGGTTCCGCGACATTCCGCAGATCGTCGGCTCGGTGATCCAGTTCTCGATGTTCATGACGCCGGTGTTCTGGCTACCGGGCGGGCGCCTGGTCGACCACGCCGTGCTGCTGCTCAACCCGTTCTATCACCTGCTGGAGGTCGTGCGCGCGCCGCTGCTGGGCCAGAGCGTCGACACCCTGACCTATGTGGTGCTCAGCGTACTGGCGCTGGTAGGCTGGATCGCCACCTTCTCGACCTTCGCTGTCATTCGCCGCCGGATCGTACATTACCTATGAAGGGCCCGCAGATTTCCATCACGGTCAGTGACCTGACCCTTCGCTTCCCGGTCTACGGGGTCGACGCCAAGTCGCTGAAGAAGCACCTGGCGCGTATCACGGTCGGCGGCAAGCTCGGGCGCACCAGCATGGGCGCCACCGAGGTCACCGCCCTCTCGGGCGTCAATATGAGCCTGAAGTCCGGCGACCGGCTGGGCCTCATCGGTCACAACGGCTCGGGCAAGACCACCCTTCTGCGGGCTCTCGCCGGCGCCTACGAGCCGGACGAGGGAACCATCGACGTGCACGGCCAGATCGCCGCCATGCTCGACCTGAATCTCGGCATCGATCCATCGGCCACCGGCCTCGACAACATCCGCCTGCGCGGCCGCATCGCCGGCCTCTCCGCCAAGGAGATCGAAGAGCGGATGACCGAGATCGCCGACTTCACCGGCCTCGGCCCATTCCTGGCCATGCCGCTGAAGACCTATTCGGCCGGGATGCAGGCGCGCCTGGCCTTCGCGGTGGCCACCGCCGTCCACGCCGACGTGATCCTGATGGACGAATGGATCGCCGTCGGCGACGCCGACTTCCAGAAGATCGCCCACAAGCGGATCCTGGAACTGATGGAGCGGGCCGGCATCCTGGTGCTGGCCTCGCATGACCTTGAGCTGATCCGGCTCTACTGCAACAAGGTCATGCGTATCGAGAGCGGCGTCGCGTCTCCGATCATGGACGTCAAGAAGCTGGACCAACTGCTCGCAGCGGCCTGACCGCCGCCAGCAGGACAACGAGCCTCGGTCAGGCTCAGGGGCGACCGTGGACGTCATCTTCACCATCGTATCGCGCAACTACGCCGGCCAGGCGGCCAGCCTCATGGAGAGCCTGGCCGCCGCCGAGCCGAACGCCCAGCGCGTAGTGGTGACGACCGACGGGCCGATCGCCTTCAAGGATCCCGGCGTACGGACGGTCGACGCCGCCAGCCTCGTCCCCGGCTTTGCGCTCATGTGCGCCTATTACGACGCGCTGGAGCTCAACACCGCCGTAAAGCCGTTCGTCTTCAAGGCCCTGCTCTCGGAGCCGGGCGTCACCGCCGGCGTCTATCTCGACCCCGACATCTGGGTCTATCGGCCGCTCGAGCCGGTGCGCGAAGGACTGGCGCGAGCGCCGCTGGTGCTCACCCCGCACATCACCCGCCCCTTGCGCGGCGAGGCCAATCCCAACGACCATGTCATCCTGACCTCCGGTTCCTACAATCTGGGCTTCATGGCCGCCAGGGCCGAGGCCGAGATCTTCGACCTGCTGGACTGGTGGGCCGAGAAGCTGCGCTACGACTGCCGCGTGGACATGGCCTCGGGCCTCTTCACCGACCAGAAGTGGATGGACCTGGCGCCGGGCCTGGTCAGCGACCTGGCCCTGCTGCGCACGCCCGCGCTCAACCTCGCCTACTGGAATCTGGAGGGCCGCGAGGTCGCCAAGGGCGCAGGCGGCTGGACGGTGGACGGCCAGCCCTTGGTCTTCTTCCACTTCTCGGGATTCGACCCGACGCGCCCGGACCTGCTCTCCAAGCACCAGGACCGGATCAAGGTGCAGGCGGGCTCGGCCCTCGCGGCCGTCCTGAGCGAATATGCGGACGCCCTGCTCCGCAACGGGCACGAGCAGGCGAGCTTGGTCCCCTATGCGCACCGGGCCTTCCCATCGGGCCAACTGGTCAGCAAGGAGGTGCGCCGGCGGATGCTGGCCGCCGCCAGGGCCGGCGAGGATTTCGGCGGCGGCCTGACGCCCGCGGCGGAAGCCTGGGCCTCCATCCAGCCCGGCCAGGTGATCAGGTCGCCGGAGGGCCAGGCGCCTGAGGGGCCCTGGCTTTCGAGCTCCATGGAGCTTGTCGACTGGCTGACCGGCGCTCCGGCCGCACCGGCGATCGAGGCGCTGAAGGTGGCGCGCCGCGACCTTCGCGACCGCTTCGCCAACGATGAAATGGGGCTGAAGGCCTGGCTGTTGGGCCCGGAATCAATCGAGGGCCGCTTCTCGGCGCGGCTCGCCCCGCCAGAAGCCTTCGCCGACCCGGCCCTGCCCTTGCGCGCCGCTCGCCAGGTGGCCGGCGACCTCTCGGAGGCCAAGCTGCGCTTCGCCGCATACGGCCTGGCCGCCCGCGCTGGCTGGCCCGCCACGGTCGGCACGGCCTTGAGGGCCGGCTTCGATGCGCCGGTGCGACGGCTGGCTGCGGGCATGCCGTTCCCGCGCATCTTCCTGGCCATCTGGGAGAGCCGCGGCGACCTGCAACGCCTCTTTCCGCTCACCAGCTTCAAGAGCCGGTTCCGCTTCCTGCGCTGGCTGATCGGCGGCGGCCTCGCCGAATACGGCATCGACCTCGCCGCGCTGCCGAGCGCGGCGGACGGACATCCGATCTTCGAGCTCGCAAGGTTGTCGGTGCGGCATGAGCCGCCGGCCGCCACCCGCGCACCAGCGGCCGGCGCGGTCAACACCCTGCTCGTCGTCGAGCGTTGGACGCCCGAAGCCGCCGGCGGCGACGCCCTGGTCTTCGACGCCGCCTCGAGCCGCTTCCGCACGCCCGAAGGCGCGCCCGCCGGCCCGCCGGCCCAGGCCGCTAAGGTGATCTTCCGGACCGGCCCCGGCCTCTTCCCGGCCGACGCCATCGCCTTGCTCAGCCAGGGCGTCGGCTGGGGCTCGGCCAGCGCATGAGCCTGCTTTCGGCCTCCCGCCGCGCCTGGCGCGCCATGACACCCGAGCCTGTCCGGCGTCTCGCCCAGCCGGTGCTTGGGCCGGCGCTTGAAGCCTATGTGCGACGGCAGGCTCGAGCGCCGCACGCCGGCGACCAGTTTTCCGGCCCCATCCGCGTGGTCGGCGACTTCGGCGGTTCCTACGGCATCGCGGCCTCCGCGCGTCTGGCCGTCCGCGCCTTCGAAGCCCTCGGCGCGCCGGTCGAGCAGGTCGATATCGCCGGGGCGAAGCTTGACTGGATCGGCGCGGCAGAGGCCGCCCGGACGCCCGGTCCCTGGATCTTCCACGTCAATGCGCCCGAGCTGCTAGCCGCCCTCGCCTTTCTCGGCCCGCGCAATGTCCTCGGGCCACGCTACGGCTACTGGGCCTGGGAGCTGCCCAAGGCGCCCAAGTCCTGGCTGAAGGACGTGGCCATGCTCGACGAGGTCTGGGCCCCCAGCGACTACACCGCCGGGTCGTTCCTGGGCGCCGCAGCCCCGGTCCGCACCGTCCCGCACCCACTCTTCATGGAGGACTATCGGGACGTCCGCCCGGCCGAACGCGAAGCCGGCTTCCTCGCGGTGACCCTCTTCGACTTCAAGTCTTCGGCCGCCCGCAAGAACCCGGACGGCATGATCGCGGCCTTCGCCAAGGCGTTTCCAGGTGATCCAAGCGCCCGGCTGGTGATCAAGACCCAGAACGCCCAGGCCTTTCCAGCGGTCTTCGAGCGCCTGCGCGCCGCCGCCCCGGACAATGTCGAGATCCTCGACGCCAGTTGGCCCTACGAGCAGGTGAAGAGCCTGATCGCCTCGGCGGACGTCCTCCTGTCGCTGCACCGGGCGGAGGGCTTTGGCCTGACCATGGCCGAGGCCATGGCGCTCGGCACGCCGGTCATCGGCACCGGCTGGTCGGGAAACATCGACTTCATGGACGAGACCTGCGCGCTGCTGGTCCCCTCGGCCCCGATCCCGGTTGAGGACCAGCAGGGCATCTACAAGGGGCAGAACTGGGCCGAGCCGGACATCGATGCGGCGGCCGCCGCCCTGCGCCGCCTGCGCGCTGATCCGGACCTAGCGGCCCGCCTCTCCACCGCCGGCCAGCGCCGCGTCCTCGAGCGCCTCTCGCCCCAGGCCTGGTTCACCACCCTGCCCGACGGCGTCCAGCGCGCCGCCCTCAGCGTCGCGCGCTCGGCGCGCCGGGCGGCGCGGTAGGAGGCGGTTCATGGACCTGCCGCCCGCCTGCGAGCCCCCGGCCCTCGTCGTCGTCGCCGGCCAATCGAACGCCCTGGGCTATACGCTCGGCCGATCCGATCTCCCGCCGCACCTGCAGACGCCTGTCCCCGACGCCTGGATCTGGAACCCGCTCAGGAAGGGCTTCGAGCCCCTGGCCCCGGGCAGCAACACCGGCGCGCCGAACAATCCTCAGGCCTGGGGCCCGGAGGCGCAGTTCGCCTGGCGCTGGCGGGCCGCGCATCCGTGCGCGCCGCTTTATGTCGTCAAGCATGCGCGCGGCGACACAGGGCTCGCCGCCGATCCGGCTGCGAGGGACTGGTCGATTTCCTCGCGCGGGGAACTGTTCGATGCGGCCAGCACGGAGGTGAGCGCGGCCAAGGCGGCGCTGGCGGCTAGGGGCGCGCCGGTGCGTGTCAGCGCGGTCCTCTGGATGCAAGGCGAGAAGGACGCCACCGACCGAGCAAAGGGCGACGCCTACGAAACCAATCTCCGCGCCTTCATCGCGCGGGTGCGCGCCCGGTGGGGTGACGCTCAGACAGTCTTCGAGATCGGCCGGATCGATGACCTGGGGGATGGCTATCCAGGCGCGGGCGCCGTCCGCCGCGCTCAAGCGCGCGTCGCCGCGACCAGCGAGCATGTGACGCTTACCGACACCGACGCCTTCCCCCGCCAGCCCTCCGATGGCCTGCATCTGACCGCGAAGGCGCAGGTCGCGCTGGGCGACGGCTTCTTCGAGGCTGGCCGGAAAGTCGCGCCCTAGCCGTCCAGTCGCTCAGGCGTGAAGCTGATGACGCCCTGGCGCTCCAGTTCGGTGAGGATCTGGTCGATCTGGCTGCGAAGCTCCAGCATGCAGCCGGGCGTCAGGATCAGATAGCCCGACTTCACCAGCTTTTCCTTCCCCGCCTCGTCGGCGGTGTTGGCGGCGAAGGCCAGGCGCGCGACGCCCGACTGGTATCCGAGCCCCGCCATGCTGTCGGCGAAGATCATCGGCAGATCGAACTCGGGCAAACCGGGCGGGCTGGGCATGTTCGCCCCCTTGCCATGATTCCGCCGCCTTGGACGAGCGATCAACCGCCGCGGAACAGGCGACGACGACGACCGCCCTCCTGCCACTGGTCGGCCTCGGCGACCAGCAGTTCGGCCGTGGCGCGCAACGCCATCTGGGCAGCTTCGAGATTGAGGTCTCCCGGCAGTTCGGACGCGAGCTTCTCCAGGCGGTCGGCCACGACGGCGCTGCGTTCGGTCTGCTCCTCGAACTGGAACTTGGCCTCCAGCGCCATGGCGGCCGCGCCGATCGCCGGGACGATGACCCCCACCGCGCCCGCCGTGGCCATGGCCAGACTGGGCGGATGCTGGTGGGTCAGCCACCCCCAGAGGGCCGCGATGGCCGCGCCCCCCAGCACCAGGACGAAGACCGCGAAGCTTCCGTTCTCAAGCCGCTCGATGGCATGGGCGATCCGCTGGTTCCGCCGCCCTTCCCGGCGATGATAGTCGGCCTGGCCGTGGACCAGTTCGTTGAGCGCCCAGGTCGCCCAGGCGCGCACCCGCTCGGCGTCGAAGCGGCCTTGGACGGGCTCAGCCTGGCGAAGTGTCGACCGCCCGAGCCGCCGATGCTCCTGCCGCAGGGCCCCGGCCCCCGCGCGCCCGGTCGGCACGCCCAGGGCCCAGCCGCCCATGAACAGCCGCAGATGCTCGGCAAGGCGCCTGGCGCTGGTCCACTTGTCGTGCCAGCGCGCGCGCGCCGAAAAGCGCCAGACCGCGAAGGCCGCCAAGGCCAGCAGCAGTTCGGCGACGATGGCCGGCGCCTTCAGGCCGTAATAGAAGAACGGCGTGGCGCCGATGGTGGCGGCGAAGACCGCCGCGCCCAGCAGCAGGATCTGCTCGGAACGGTGGATGGCCGCCAAGCGGCCGGCATGCGCGTCCGCCGCCTCGAACGCCTCGCGGATCGCCATGAACCCCGGCTGGGAAGCCAGGTCCTTTGGGATCGGCAGCGAGCGCCAGGTCGTCGGCTCCAGTGGTCCGCCGACCGCCCTCTGGAACCAGGCGAAGGTCCGCCACAGCCAGCGATGCAGCCAGCGGTCGATCCGGCCGGGCGGCGTGCGGGCCAGATGCGGATGATCGGGTTCGAGATCCAGCGCCTCGCGCAGCGCGTCCACGTCGGCGTCAGTTACGATCGACCCACGTCCCGCGAGGAGCGCCTCGCGCAGCTCGAGGAACCCGACCGGGTCGTACAGCGAAGGGCGACGGATGATCCGCGCCCCTTCGTCCCGGGGATTGAGCCAGACGATCGGCGTTCCGGCCTCCAAGGCGACGCGGACGGCGTCGGCCGTGCCGCCGGCGCCGCGGCCTTCCAGCCCGTTCCAGACCACCACCAGCAGATCGGCGTGGGCCAGCATCCAGCGGGTCTGAACCAGATGCGGATTGCAGCCTTGGCCATGCGCCTGATCGCCGTCGAGCCAGGTCGCGGTCTGGGCCAGGCGCGCCAGCCCGACCTCCTCGGCGCTGTCGCTCAGGAAGGGAAGCACGGCATGCACCGGCCCCATTCCGTTCAGCCGCCAGAGCCCGGCGGCGATCCTGTCGGCCCCGACGGCGAGGCCGGTCAGGAGCCGGGCGTGCGTCACCCCGGCCTGCCGCAGGCGCTTCAGCACCTCGGCGAGCTTACGCTCGATCTCCGCCTCGTCCCCGAGGTCCCTCGGCCGGCTATGCCCGGCGAAGGCGATCTGCAGTTGCACGACTGTCGAAGCTTCGCCGTCGGCCATGGATTCGACGCGCCTTCAATTGCTGTTCCGAGGCTGAACTCAAGCAACTGGCGTCCACCATCGTGGACTCGAAAGCGACTGACTGCAGGCGGGGACGCGCCCCTCCGCCAGCGATCATCGGCGCAGGCGGGGCTTTCGACAAGTCCGCGACGGTTAGATCGCCAGCCGGTAGGTTCGCCGTGCGGTGTCGGCGAAAAGCGCGGCTTTCTCGCTCGCCGAGGCGCCCGAGGCCAGGCGCTTGAAGGCGTTCCAGAGCACGGCGTAGTCGCAGCTCAGAACATCGACGGGGAAGTTGCTCTCGAACATGCAGCGTTCGGCGCCGAAGGCCTCGATGCAGGTCTCCACATAGGGCTTCCATTCGGACGCGAGTTGCTCCGACGAGGCGGGCGGATCGGCCAGCAGCGAGGGGAAGCCGGGAAAGACCATGGCCAGGCCGCCGACCTTCACGGTCACGTTCGGACGCTTGGCGAGCTCTCGGATATTGTCGCGCCAGACGCCGAAGCGCTCCTCGCGGCGGCCGGCGTAGCTGGCGACGCCGAGCGGGGTTCCGACATGGTCGAGGATGATCGAGGTTTCCGGGAACGCGCTCGCCAGGTCGATCAGATCCGGAATCTGCGGCTCCAGCATCCAGGCGTCGAAGGACAGGCCCAGCGGCGCGAGCTGGGCGAAGCCCTCCCTGAAGGCCTCCTGCCGATAGAGCTCCGGCCCCTGCCGCGCCAGCGGGCCCAGAACGCCCGGATCGGCGTCGTAGGATGCGCTCTGGCGCACGCCGCGGAACCGGCCGGCCCCTGCTGCGAGATGGCCTTCCAGCACCTCGCGCGCCGCCGCTCCGCGGGTCAGGTCGGCGTGACCGACGATCCCGGCGCAGGCGCGCGCCTCGCCATAGGTCCCGCTGGCCGACATGGCCGCGACGCCGCCTACGAACTCGGTTTCGCCCACCGGCCGCATGTGCGGCGGCCCGTCCGCTCGGTACATCGCCCCGCACTCGACGAAGACCGTGCCGATGATCTTGTGGCCGCTGCCCACGTCCGCCAGCAGCTCGTCGAGCAGATAGCGGGGAGACCGCCGCACCACACGTTCGAAGTCGTGCTTGACCGGCGGCAGGGTCGGCACGGGAGCGCTTCGGTCCCACAGGTGATGATGTGGATCGATGATCGGCAACTCGGGTTCGAGAATAGATTCCCGCGGCGCCTGGCTCATTCCGTTCCCCGTTCTTCGCTGTCAGCCCGCGCCGAGCGAGAACGGCACGATCGCTCGCTCATTCTCAGGCACGACCAGGCGCCTGTCGACAGGCGGAAAGGCCCTTTGCGCGCAGTCGTCCCGCTCGCAGATACGGCAGCTCACCCCGATGCGGGCGGCCGACGCCTTCAGATCGAGGCCGGACGAATAGATCATCTCGCCCGCGTGCTGCAGCTCGCAGCCGAAGCCCAGCACATAGCGCCTGACGGGCGATAGATAACCGCCGGCCCGCTTGGCGATACTACGGGCGACGCACAGGTACTTCGTCCCGTCCGGCATCTGGGCGACCTGCACGAGATAGCGATCGGGCGCGGCCATGGCGTCGTGCACGTTCCACAGCGGGCACGTCCCGCCGAACCGCGCGAAGCGGAAGCGCGTGGCGCTATGGCGCTTGGTGATGTTGCCGGCGTGGTCCATGCGCACGAAGTAGATCGGCACGCCCCGCTCGCCCGGCCGCTGCAGGTTGCTCAGGCGGTGGCAGGCCTGTTCCAGGCTCACCCGATAGGCGCGGCTCAGTTCATCGACGTCATGGCGCAAGGCCCGCGCCGAGGCGGCAAAGGCGCGATAGGGCATGAGGAAGGCGCCGGCCGCATAGTTGCCCAAGCCGATCCGGCAGATGTCGATGGCCTCGCGGCTCTTCAGCCCCGCCTTGCCCAGTTCATCCTCGATGAGGTCGCTCAGGCTGCGCGAGACCAGGTGAAAGGCCATCTGGAACCGCCGCGTCTCCTCCGGCGAGGTCTCGTTCAGCCAGAGCGTCCGCGTGGCGCGGTCGTAGCGGCGCATCACCTCCCCCAACTGGGCCTGGCGCACGGACACGCCCAGGCGCTCACCCAGCACGCCGGCAAGATCGGCCTCGTCCTGCATGGCGCCGGGACCGCCGATCGCCAGGGCCAGAGCCTCGGCCGCGGTGTCCAGGCTGTGGAGGTAGTTGTCCTTGTAGTGGAAGAAGTCGCGCACCTCTTCGTAGGGCAGCAGGGAGCTGGCGGCCGCCGCTTCGTCCAGGGCCACCGCCTCCTCGGTCAGCCGCAGCCGCTCGTCGAGGCGGCGATAGGCGCGGTGCAATTCGAGATAGCGGCGAGCCAGCGCCGGGGCGTGCAGCGCCGCGGCCCGCAGCTCCGAGGCAGGCACGCTCCCCGTCCGCCCGCCGAAGTCGGCCAGCGCTTCCCGCAGGTCGGCGATCAGTCGGTCGTCGTCCGCCGCATCGAGCTCCGAAACGCCGATGTGGAAGGCGTCCACCAGCGCCATCAGCACGCGGGAGGTGACCGGCCGCTGATTGGACTCGATTTGCGAAAGATAGCTCGCCGACAGGCCGAGCTGCGAGGCGCAGGCGTCCAACGTCCAGCCGCGGGCTTCGCGCAGGACACGCACCTTCGGGCCGACGAACAGCTTTTGCGCTCTTCGCAACTTTGCAACTCCGAGCTTCGAACGGTCCCATTCTTGGCACGAAATCCGCCATTTCGCCAAATTTCGGCGCAGATCGACGCTCAGGCTTCCGCTACCAAATTCACTTCCGTCAACTCAGTTTTGCAAAGCCATGGATCGCAATACGGAAGGCGCTCGGCGCCTGCGGGTCCTGCCCCGCACCTCCTATGTCACGCTTGGCGCGGCCATGCGGGAGCTCGGACTCACCGCGCGGGCCCTGCGCTATTACGAGGAGGTCGGGCTGATCGAAGCCGACCGGGATCGGCTGAACTGCCGCCGCTATGACGAACGCGCCATGGACCGGCTGCGCCTCATCGCCCAATTCCGCCAGGCCGGGCTGGACGTGCGCGACATCCGGCTGATCCTGGACCGGCGCGAAGAGTCCGGCGCGCCCGACGGCCACATCGCCTGCGCCATGACCAAGCTGGAAGAGCGCCTGGCCGTCCTGGAGGCCGAGCGCCGCAGCATCCAGGAGGCCCTTGGTTCGCTGAAGCAGCGCAGCCCCGCCAGCGCCCACCGCTCGGCCACGAGGTCGGCGGCGGCCATCCTGCGCCAGGCGCGGCCCGGCCGCGCCGCTATCCTCGATCGGGCGAGCTAGACCCCTTCCGGTTCAGGTGGCGCCCCCCCCTAGAGCAGGGTCCGCAGGTTCAGCATCAGGCGCGTCGCATCCGACACACCCGCCGGCGCGTCGAGCGGCACGCCGACCTCTACCTCGACGACGCCCTTGGACGCCCAGGCCATGCGCACGCCGCCACCAGCGGAGGCCAGCGACACGCCCCTATCGCCCGCCGGACGGGCCTTCGACCAAGCTTCGCCCTGATCCGCATAGGCGTAGAGTTCCGAACCGGCCATCACCTTGGGCGTCACGGGCGGCCGCCAGGCGATCTCGGCCAAGACGGCATAACCGCTGTCGCCGGTGACCACGGACGAGGCGAAGGCGCGGCCGAACTGCGCTCCGCCGATGGAGTACTGCTCGGGCCCCGGGGTCCTGGAATCCGCATACTGGCCGTTCGCGGACAACCGCAGCACAAAGCGTTGTCCCACCTGGCGGTTGAACGCTCCCTGCAGGTTCAGCTTGGTGAACTCGCTATCGCCGCTGAACGGCGAGGCCTTGGCCCCGAACGCGTCCAGCCCCTGGCTGACGGCGCCGTAGACCGAGACCACCTGCTTGGGCGATTGCTGGACGTAGCTCGCCGCGGCTCGCAGCACCCGGGTCTGTTCGCGACTGAGCCGCCGGCCGAACAGGGCGTTGTCGCTGTCCACCCCGTCGAAGCTGCCCGTCACATAGAGGTTCTTCTGGTTGGACCGGATCACCGGATAGGCGACCAGGGCCGAGCCGGTCGTCGCCGAACCGCGGACCTCGAAGCCGGCGATGTCGGGCCGGGTCCACAGTTTGCCGCCGGTCACCGTCAGGGTCGCGCCTGACGCGCCGAGCGGTTCGGTGTGCGCCAGGGCGACGTACTGGAACCGCTCCCAGTCGGTCGGGGCGGCGAAGGTCAGCCTGGTCTGATCGCCTTCCCGCAGCAGGCTGTTGCCGATGAGCGAGGCCTCGATCTGGGTGCGGCCCAGCAGGGTCGCTCCGCGATTGTTGATGCTCAGGCCGGTCTGCACCCGGTCGATGCGGGTCTTGGCCTGGAGCCGCACGGCGCCCGGGCTTCCGCCCTGCAGGAACTGAAGATCGACGTGCGCCCCGGGCACGTCGCGCATCAGGCCGACATAACGCTGTAGCCCGGCCTTGGTGAGCGGGCGTTCCGCCTTCAGGCGCTCGGCGTAACGGCGCGACAGGCTTGGATCGACGTTCTTCGCCTGCAGGTCGACCTGCGAGATGTAGCCCTCGACGGCGACCAGCCGCACCAGGCCCTCGGCGCCGGACTGGCGCGGCGCCAGCACGGTGTAGAGCGCGATGTCGGAGTCCGCGTAGAGCTTGCCCATCGCTTCGGCGATGCGGGTGAGCGTGGGCTCGTCGATCCGCTGGCCGATGAAGGGGCGGCCCACGGCCTCGATCGCCGGCTTGGGCAGGGTCGAGCCCTCAACCGCGAGGCCCCTCATCTCGAAGGGCGAGAAGCTCGGCGTCGCCGCGACGACGCGGCCCTTCTGCGGCGGAGCTTGCGCCGGAGAAGGGGTGATGGGAGGGGCGCGGTCGGCGCGCCCCGCCTCGATCGTTAGCGGCGCGGTCTGCGCCAGGGACACGGCGGGTCCGCACAGGGCCCACAGCGCGACGGTACGGAAAACAAGGCGCTTCATATCCCTGGCGCGTCCCGCTTAGTTGCCGAGCAGGCCGCCGAGCAGCCCAGTGCCGCCCGTGACGCCGTCGACCACCGCGCCGACGGTTTGGGTGACGCCGCTGACCGTTCCCGTCACGGTCGGCGCAGCGACCTGGGTCACCGTTGCGACCACCGGCTCCACGACGCCCGTCAGGGTTCCAGCGTCGCCCAGGGCGCTACCGGTCGGCAGGGCCGAACCCAGCGCCGTGCCGACATCGCCGACCGCCACGTTGAGCGGTTGATCGCCGGAAGCCACCCCCACGGTGACCAGCGTGCCCTGCGTCGGCGTAGCCGAAGCCAGGTTCACGCCGAGCAGCGGGCTGGCGGAGGCGTCACCCAGCGTGGCGCCGCCCACCGTCGCGCCGAGCAGAGCGTCAGCGGTTCCATTGGTGGCCGTCGCGGTCGAGGTCGGCGATCCGAGCGTCAACGCGGCGGTCTGGCCGCCCGACAACACGCTGGCGCCCACCACCGAACCCTCGGCCGTGGTCGGGCTGAGAGCCGCGACAGCGACCGGGGCGGTTCCATCGCCCAGAGCGGTCGTGGAACCGACCGACACCGTGGCCACGCCGCCGACCGTAGAGTCCACGGTGGCAAGCACGCCCGACACCGGCTCTCCCACGATCGGAGCGCCCGAAAGCCCGCCGTCGGCGAGCGCGCCGCCGACGGCCGCGACCGTCCCGCCCACGGTTTCCACCACGGGGCTGAGAACGCCGCCCACGATCGGCGCCTGCTCGATCATGTCCGGGGTGACCAGGACAGCATTGCCGACCTGACTGACGACGCCTCCGGCGAGTTGGACCAGCCCGTCGGCGGTGTTTTCGAGGCCCGCCGAAGCGCTGCCGTCGCCGGTCGAGCCCGAACCGGAACCGCCGGTCGATCCACCGCCGGACCCTCCGGTTCCGCCGCCCGAGCCATCACCGCCCGTACCGCCGCCCGTACCGCCAGTTCCGCCGCCGAGGCCGCCGCCATCGCCGCCGGTTCCACCGCCAGAGCCACCTCCAGCGCCACCGCCGGCGTCGCCACCGGAACCATCGCCGCCGGCGCCCGAACCACCGCCATCACCCGAGGACTGTCCGCCGAGGTACGCGCCCCGGCTGCTCGTCCCACACGCCGAAAGCGCCAGCGCCACCACGACTAGGGACGCGACGACACCTCTTTCCTTAAGCCTCATCTTCAAACCCCATCACACCTATTATTGGTTGTTTCACTGCAGCGTGAGACGGCTAACAAATGGCAAATTCCGAAGCCTCGATGTGCAAACAAACGTAAAATATGCGACATATGGCGTGGAATTCTGAGACTTGGCGGCATTCAACCAGCAGGGGAATACCCCGTTTAATAGTTAACGGCTGATCCGAATCGGGGGCGCCGCCCCGGCATGAACCGCTCGCCCCCACCGGCGAGCGCCCACAGGCGCGCATCGCCCGGATTTCGCGCCCGGATCGGCGACCTCCAGCGAAAGGCGATGTCAGGATGTGAATTTCGGCGGTAGCGCGGGCCAGCCGCCGCCCGCAACGGCCGAGCGGAGCCCAGGCGAGCCCGACGCAGGGCTGCTCAGCCCTCCGACACCTCGGTCTGGTCGGCCAGCTTCGCAACCAGCGTCAGCACCGCCTCCCGCACCTCGGGCGAACGGATATGCGCAAAGTGCGACAACAGCCGATCGCGCTGCGCGTCCTCTTCATCGCCCGGCCCGTCGATGCCGTTCAGCAGGTCGGTCACGCCCAGGTCAAGCGAGCGCGCGAGCTTCATGAGGACGATGGCCGTGACGCGGTTGCTGCCGTTCTCGTATTTCTGGACCTGCTGGAAGGTCATGCCGATCCGCCGGCCAAGCTCGGCCTGGGTCAGCGACAAAGCGAGCCGACGCTCGCGAATCCGCTGCCCGAGAACGACGTCCAGCGCACCGCTACGAGGCCGCCCAGCCGATGAAGACGCCATGCCCGCCCCCCGCACACGATGGCGCCCCGGACGGGAGCCGATCGCGCAAGATAGGCAAGCTGAAGCTCCAAGGCCATAGGCCCGCTACTGCCGGCTCCCACGCGCCGGCGTGCTGACGGCGACGGCCAATTCGAGCAGCCCTTCGGTAGTCAGCGGACCGGCGATCTCGGCCAGGGCCCTAACTCGCATCAAGGCCTCGGCCGGCGCGTATCGATCCCAGGCGGCCGCCAGCAGCGCGACCTCGCTCTCGAACTCCGACCGGAGCTCGGCCTGAACGCTCTTCTTCATCTGGCTCGTGGCCATGAGCTCCCCCAAACTCAGATCACTTCGAGCAACCCTTCGCGTCAGGGCCGACGACGATGGATCGACAGTCTTAATTCCGAAAAATCGACCCAGGCCCGAATGACAATCATAGGATGCAGCATATTGGCCGTCGTGATCAATATAAACTGATCATCGTTAAGCATATCGAGCCACAAAACAGCTGAGGGGCGCTCGACGTCTTAACCAAGGCGCGGATACTCCGTATATTACACAAAAAACGGCGGCCCCGGTGGGACCGCCGTTTCGACGCTCGTGGATGCGCGCGGGCCTTAGCCGGCGACGGCGTCCTTCAGGGCCTTGGCCGGCTGGAAGACCACCTTGCGCGTCGCCGCGATCTGGATGGTCGCGCCGGTGCTGGGATTGCGGCCGGTCCGGGCAGGCTTGTCCTGCACCTTGAACTTGCCGAAGCCCGGGATCGACACTTCTTCGCCACGGACGGCGGCGGCCTCGACGGCCTTGAAGACGGCGTCGACGATCTGCTTCGCCTGGGTCTTGGAGATGTTGCTTTCGCCTTCGGCGATCGCGCTCGCCAGGTCGCTGGTGTTCATTGTTTTGTCCCACTGACTGTTGGTGCGCGGTGCGCTTGCTGGAGAAAGGCGCGATTCCAGCCCGAACGCATCCCCAAACGAAAGCAAGAAGGTAAACGCAGCAAGGTTTTTTGCGCCTTTGCCGCCCCGTCCGGGAGGGAGTTGGAGCAAAGAGGGACACCTGACCTCCCTGATCGCCCTTGAAGAGTTCGGCAGGAGGCCGAGTATCGAAGTCGAACAGGCGCAGTTCCTGAGCGGAGGATTAGGTATGAGCAAGTTCCATGTCACCCCCCTCACGCCGACCATCGGCGCCGTCGTCGAAGGCGTGGATCTCTCGAAGCCGCTGGCCGACGAGCAACTCCACGATGTCCGCCAGGCGTTGCTGAAGCACCAGGTCATCTTCTTCGAGGATCAGCATCTCTCGCCGGTCGAGCATCGCGACTTCGCGGCCCGCTTCGGCCCCCTGCACACCCACCCGCTCTATCCGGGCGTGCCGGAGGCGCCGGAGCTCTTCATCCTCGACAACCACAAGGACAATCCCACCGACAACGACAGTTGGCACACCGACGTCACCTTCATCGAAACCCCGCCCATGGCCTCGATCCTCTACGCCAAGCTGCTTCCGCCCTCGGGCGGCGACACCATCTGGTCGAACATGCGCGCGGCCTATGAGGCGCTGTCGCCGGCTTTCCGCGAGTTCCTGTCGGGCCTGGACGCCGTGCACGACTTCGCCCGAGGCTTCCCGACCCGCGGGATCGTCGCCAAGGGCGCCGGCGAGGACAAGCACGCCCAGGCCACGGCCGAGCATCCGCCGGTGCTGCATCCGGTGATCCGCACCCACCCCGAAACCGGCGAGGACGGCCTGTTCGTCAATTTCGGCTTCACCGAGCGGATCAAGGGCCTGCGCCGCAAGGAGAGCGACGCGATCCTCAACATGCTGTTCGAGCATATCCAGAAGCCGGAGTTCCTGGTCCGCTGGCGGTGGAAGGAGAACGCGGTGGCGTTCTGGGACAACCGCGTGACGCAGCACTACGCGGTCAACGACTACCTGCCGCACCGGCGGATCATGAACCGGGCCACGGTGCTCGGCGATCGTCCCTATCACCGCTCGCGGGCGCCGGCCGGGGTCAAGGCCGCCGCCGAATAGTCAGCGCCAGTCCAGCAGGCCGAGCTTGCACATCCAGACCACCGCCAGGCCCAGCGCCGCGTGGTGGGCGCGCGGATGCGGCGCCAGCAGTTCACGAACGGGCATCTCGCCGCCCGCCGCCAGCCGGTCCATGAGTTGAGCGCAGAGCGCCACGTTCGCGCGCCAGTTTCCCGCGAACTCGTCCAGGCGCACCCCGACAGTTCGGTCGAGGTCGGCCTGCCCCACGCCCGGACGTAGCGAGACCATCGTGTCGTAGCCCAGGACCTGGGTAGCGAACGGCGCGAAGGCCCCGAAGGGCTCGCCCTTCAACGGATTGTACTTGTGCCTGACTGGCTGCGGGGCCGCCGCCTTGCGGATCGCCGCGAGCTCGCCAAGGAGGTCCTGCAGACCCGCGACCACGACCGGCCAATCGAAGGTCTCGCGGATGCGCCGGCGGCCGGCCTCGCGCATCCGGGCCCGCAGCTCGGGCGAAGCAATCAACTCGCCGATCCTGGCCGCCGCGTCGCCCACATGGATCGCCGTGTGCTGGGCCACCGCCCCCACATAGGACTGGTAGGTCAGGCCGAGGTGGACATGGCGGTTGATCATCCCCTGGCCAGCCCCGATCGGTCCTCCCAACGAGCGGATGGTGAAGCCGTCGATCCCATCCCGCACAGTGAACCGATAACCGTCCCAGTCGCTGACCACGACCGGCAGCCCCGCCGCCATCGCCTCCAGCGGCGTAATACCGAAGGTTTCCTGGATGTTGTCCACGAGCGACAGGAAGATGTCCCCGGCCGCCCACATGGCGCCGACCACCTCGGGATCGTTGCCGTCGATGTAATGCATCGCCACCGAAGGCGCGTGGGCCCGGCCGGCTTCCTCATACATCGCCCGCTGCACAGTCGGATCGGGGAACCAGCCGACCTGGGCGAAGTGCACGCGCACGCCGCTCGCCCGCGCCGCCTCCTCGGCCGCCAGGAACATCGGCGTCGGGAACGCTTTCTCGAAGAACGAAAGCCGCCCCACCCAGAGGATCACGATATCGTCCGGAGCGGCGCCGAGTTGCTCGCGCATGGCCGCGCGCGCCTCAGGGCGGTCGGCCAGGGCCGCAAACCTCGCCCCCTCTACGCCCAGCGGCAGCAACGGCAGATGCGGCCGCACCCGGACATCGCCGCCATATCGATCGGCCAGATAGTCGGTCCACTCGTCGAACATCGCCGTCAGCCGCTCCTGCACGACCGGCGAGGTGCAGATCAGAGCGTCCCATGGCTGTATCGGCGCGATCGCCGCCTTGGCCGTGGCCTCGCGCAGGGCCGGCGGCGCCAGTGTGTGCACCATGCCGACCAGGCTGTAGGCCTGCTCCAGACCCGAGGAGCGCCGCAGCCAGGCCATCTCGGGCAGGTCCGGCGTCCCGCGCACCAGCACCCCGGCCTCCGCCGGCCGGGACTGGTCGAGCAGGCCTGCGACGCCGGTCTTCGCCGCCAGAGCGGCCTCGCCGGTCAGCCCGATGGCCAGATCGGAGGGCGAGATCGTCGCGCCGGTCAGGAAATCGACCCGGTCGAAGTCGCCATGCTGCAGCACCGCCCGGAACAGCCCGACATTGGCCACGTCCTTGCCGAACATGTTCGTCTTCGGCCGCACGCCCGCGGACGGATGATAAAGCGCGATACTGCCTGGCACGGTTTTCCCCTCCGACCTCAGCGCTCGTCTCGCACAGTCGATCGCGAGCGCCAAGCTGGGCCCGTCAGCCCTTCCGCCGGAAGGTCGCCACCAGCACGTCGCGGAACGCCGGCTGCGTTCGGTCCACAGCCTCGATCGCCGTCACGCCATGGAAGACCCGGGCGTCGTCCAGGAACACCGCATCGAGCGGCTCGGTCAGGGTGAAACTGCCGAGTGGCCGGCCCTGCGGGTCGAATATGCTGGTCTCCCCGGCCGCCACATTCCGACGTGCGACCAGCATCACCAGCACCCAATCCACGCCGTCCCGGTGAACGCCCTCCGGCGTCGGCTGGCCGATTTCCCCGGCGCGGGCCTCGATGCGGAACTGGTGCATCTCGCATTGCCAGGGAAAACCGCCCGCGCCGAACACACCGCGGCAGAGCCCGATGATCCGGTCGGTCAGCGGATCGCCGGCGACCTGCTCGGTGATCGGCTCGAACCACCGATCCACCCCGCCGTTGAGGCGGTTGTAGTCCAGGCTCTGGAAGTGGGGCTGATGGGGAAGCCGGCGCGCGCCGGCTTCGTCGACCTCGAAGGCGGCGTAGCGACGGCGGCGATAGCGGCCGCCGTCGGCCATGAACTGGTCGGGCGCAAGGTCGGCCCACGACGCGGAATAGGCAGGCCACCCGATCCGGGCCTCGGCCCCGATCAATCGGCCCATGTCCTCGCCGCTCACCCGCGCGAAGCCTTCGCCGGCCACGCGCGCCTTCAGATCCTGGATCACTCGACGCCCTTTCGCAGCCCCTCAGCTAGGCTGTTGCGAGCCCCGTTCAAGCCGCCAGGTCAGAAGTCGACTTCGATCCGCGCGCCCGTGACATGGACGCCATAGTTCCGCCGCCCGTCGTCCAGGGGCGTAGCGCCGTCATAGTCGAGATAGGCGTAGTTCAGATTGAGGCGCAGGTAGTCCAGCGGCCCCCAGATGAGCGAAGCGATGTAGCCGTTCTGCTCCCCGCCGCGGATCGATCCGTCGTTGAGGTTCAGATAGTCGTAGCGGAAGTTGAGCTGCACATAGCCCAGCCCGCCGCGATCGATCGGCGACACCGGCTTGGTGCGATCGAAGATGCCGTTCTTGTAGGCGCGGCTGTCGCCCTTGGTGAGGAAATATCCGACCTCGGCATAGCCGCCGCCGAAGTTGGCCGTGGGCCCGTTGACCTGCGAGGCGTCCAGCCAATGCCCTTCGGTCGCGACGTGCCAGGGTCCGCGGATGGCGGCGAACTCGACGCCGTAGTGGGTCTCGTCATCCACGGCGAGCGAGGGCGTGCCGATGAGGCGGCTGTTGCTGACGTGCACGAACGGCCGCTGCCGATAGCGCGTCGAGGAGTCGGAAAGCCGGTTCAGGTCGCGATAGTGCGCCGAGGCGCCCAGATGGAGTTGGGTGTCACCGAGCTTCGGCGCATAGACCACCCGTCCGTCGACGCCGACGCTGTTGTTCTCGTCGCCGCCCTCGGGGCCGTCGCTGCTGTTTGACAGCGCCTCGATGTCGTCGGTGAACACCCCGCCCTGGAACAGCCAGTCCTTGATCCCGCGATATTGCGCCGAGACGCCGAGGCGGCGCTCGAAGTTGAAGGCGTCGGTGAAGGCCGCTCGCTCCATCATGCTCCCGGAGCTGTCGCCGGTCATTTCGTCCAGGGCCTGGAACTGGTTGTGGTTGCCCACGCTCAGCAGCCAGTTCTTGGTTTCGTAGGTGATCACTGTGTCGACCAGTTCGACCACGTTGTCGGAAAGCTCCAACTCGAGCTTGTAGCCGACGCCGCCGCCGAGCCGCCCCTCGCCGCCGAGGCGGATGCGCCGGATCTCGTTGCCGAAGCCGAGGCCGGGGTCGTCGAGGCCGCCAGGGGCGTCCACATAGGCGGCGTCTGCCTGGATGCGGCCCTTCACCTTGAAGCTGCGGTCGCCGCTGGCGATTTCCGGAGCCCCCTTCCAGGTGATGGTGGTATCGGAGACCGACGCCGTCTGCACCGGCGCGGCGGCGGGCGCCGGAGCGGCAGGCGCAGCGGGCGCGGTCGCGACGGCCGCGGTTTCCGCGGCTAGGCCGGACTCTTCCAGCCGGCGCTCCATGGCGGCGATCTCGGCGCGCAGGGCGGCGATGTCGTCCTTCAGCGCCCTGGCCTCCTCGGCGCTCATCGGCGGCTTGGTCTGCGCCAGCGCCGGGCTCGCCCCGAGCAAGAGCACTCCGGCCGACAGGGCCGCGACTTGTGATTTCATGGCTTCGCCCCCGGGCCTGAGGTCCCGAGTCTCCAACTAGAGTGGGAGCGCCCCTCGGCCGGGCGCCAATGGCCCGCCTACCTGGGTTTTGTAAAAGTTACGTGACAACTCCGCTACAGATCAGCTTCAAAGCTAAGCCATAAACGTGACACCGGCCTCGCCGGGGCCTGTCCTCAGCCGGCGATCGCGGCGGCGTCCTTGTCGCCGGTGCGGATGCGCAGGGCCTGTTCGAGATCGAGCACGAAGACCTTGCCGTCGCCGATCTTGCCGGTATTGGCCGTGCGTGCGACGGCCTCCACCACCGCATTGGCGATGTCCGACGGCACGGCGATCTCCAGCTTCACCTTGGGCAACAGCTTCACCTCGTATTCGGCCCCACGATAGACCTCGGTCTTGCCGCGTTGCCGGCCGTATCCCCGGACCTCGGTGACGGTGAGCCCGGACGCGCCCGCCTCCGTGACCGCCTCGAGCACCGCGTCCAGGCGGCTGGGCTTGATCACTGCGACGATCATCTTCATGGCGCGACTCCACTGCTGCGGCGGCGCTGGCCGCCGCCCCCAAGCTAGGACCAAGCGATGCCGTGTCCAAGCGCTTGTCTAGCGCCTGGGTTCCGGCGAGCGCGAAACCGGCGCCTTGTTCGCCGCCGGCAAAGGCGACAAGGCCGGGCGGGCCACGAGGACCGGCGCCCGCGCGGTCTTGGCCTTCACCGCGAAACTCTCCTTGACCGCCTCGGTCAGCACCAGGCCGGCGAAGCCCGGCCAAAGCCGTGAACCGGCCTGCTCGAAGCCTTCGGCCCAGCCCGCCATCCAGCCGACCGGCGGCACATACAGCGCTCGCGTCCAGCCGGTCGGCTCGAGCTCGGCCTCACGCAGCAATTCGGCCAGCTGGCTGCGCGTATAGGGCCGTCCGTGACCGAAAGGCGTCTTCTCGGCATTCGCCCAGAGGCCATTGCGCGCGGCCGTCACCACCACCACCCGCCCGGTCGGCGACAGCACCCGCCAGACCTCCCGCAGCAGCGCCGTGGGATCGGGGCTCTCCTCCAGGGCGTGGACGGCGAGTATCCGATCGAAGAAGGCGTTCTGGAACGGCAGGGAATCCTCGGCCGAGAGGCAGGCGAGGTTCGGCGCGCCGGCCGGCCAGAGCTCCACCCCCTGCTGCGCCGGCATCGCCGCCACCACCCGACGCGCCGCGAGGCCGAGCGCGCCCAAGAAGGGCGTGGCGTAACCAAGCCCCAGGACGTCAAGCTCGGCCGTGTTGTCCCAGGCCTCCAGCACCTTGCGCGAAACCATCTCGCGCGCCGCGCGCCCCAGGGGCGTGGCGTAGAATTGGCGGAGATCGAGAACGTCGCGACGCATATGTGAATGACTTAGGCTCGACTTGGCCGAACGCCGACCCTAAACCGCGAACACACCGACAAGAAGCCTGGAGGGACCCCCGTGTCGATCACCGTCCATCAGTTTCCGTGTCTCTCCGACAACTACGGCTTCCTCGTGCGCGACGAGGCCACCGGCCTCGCGGCCTGCGTCGACACGCCGGAGGCCGAGCCGATCCTGCGCGAACTCGACGCCCTGGGCTGGAAGCTCCACCTGATCCTCAACACCCACTGGCATCCCGACCACGCCGGCGGCAATGCGCAGATCAAGGCCGCCACCGGCGCCACCGTGGTCGGCCCGCAGGAGGTCGAGCGCCTCGGCCAGGCTCCCGACCGCGTGGTCGCCGGAGGCGATCACGTCATGCTCGGAGAAACACGCTTCGAGGTGATCGAGAGCGGCGGCCACACCCTTGGCCACGTCGCCTACTTCGATGCTGCCGACCATGTCGCCTTCGTGGGCGACACCCTGTTCACGCTCGGCTGCGGACGGATGTTCGAAGGCACGCCAGAGCAGATGTGGGCCAGCCTCCAGCGCCTGGCGGCCCTGCCCGACGACACCCGCGTCTACTGCGCCCACGAATACACCGCCTCCAACGCCCGCTTCGCCCTGTCGGTGGACGACGATCCGGTCCTCAAGGCCCGCGCCGACCAGATCTTCGCCGCCCGCGAGCGGGGCGAGTGGACCGTGCCGACCACCATCGGCCAGGAGAAGGCGACCAACCCCTTCCTGCGGGCGCCGGCCCTCGCCGGGCGCTTCGGCCTCTCGGGCGTCAAGGACTACGAGGCGTTCGCGGCCGTCCGCGCCGCGAAGGATAGTTTCAAAGGCTAGATTTCAGAGTCCACGTGGCGACCATCACCACAGTCCTGTTCCTGCTGCTGGCGGTGATCATCAGCGGGACCACCGCGCGCTTCACCCGCCTGCCGCTGCCGCTGGTCCAGATCGCCCTGGGCGCCGTCATCGCCCTCTCGGTGGTGCCGACGGTCGACCTCAAGCCCTCGATCTTCTTCCTGCTGTTCCTGCCGCCGCTGCTGTTCCTTGACGGCTGGCGGATCCCCAAGGACGACCTTTTCCGCGATCGGGTCGTCGTCCTCGAACTGGCCCTGGGCCTGGTGGTGTTCACCGTCCTCGGGGTCGGGCTGCTGATCCACTACCTGATCCCGGCCATGCCCCTGCCGGTGGCCTTCGCCCTGGCGGCCATCCTCTCGCCCACCGACCCGATCGCCGTCTCGGCCATCGCCCGCGGGACGCCGGTGCCCAAGCGGATGATGCACATCCTCGAGGGCGAATCGCTGCTGAACGACGCCTCGGGCCTCGTGTGCATGCGCTTCGCCGTGGCCGCCGCCATGACCGGTGCCTTCTCCCTGCGCGAGGCCGTAGGCTCGTTCCTCTGGGTGGCGATCGGCGGCCTGGCGATCGGCGTCGCCGTCACCTGGACCGTCACCAAGGCCAAGAACTGGATCGCCGACCGCCTGGGCGAGGACACCAGCACCCAGATCCTGATCAGCCTGCTGATTCCCTTCGGCGCCTATCTGCTGGCCGAACACTTCGAGTGTTCGGGCATTCTCGCCGCCGTCGCCGCCGGGGTGACCATGAGCTTCACCGAGCAGAGCGGCCGGGCCAAGGCCATCACCCGCGTGCAGCGCAGCGCGGTCTGGGATACCGTGCAGTTCACCCTCAACGGCGTCATCTTCGTCCTGCTGGGCGAGCAGATGCCCAGCATCATGGCCAGGGCCGCCGAGACGGTCCGCGTCACCGGCCACCACGAGCCCTGGTGGCTGGCGATCTACGTCCTGGTCATCACCGCCGCGCTGGGCGTGCTGCGGTTCCTGTGGGTGTGGACCTCGCTGCGCTGGACCATCTTCCGCGCCCAGCGCCGGGGCGAGCAGCCGCCGGCCATGGGCTGGCGGCTGGTGGCGGCCATGTCCTTCGCCGGGGTCCGCGGGGCCATCACCCTGGCCGGTATCCTCACCGTGCCCTTCGCCCTGCCCGACGGCACGGCCTTCCCGGCCCGCAACCTCGCCATCTTCCTGGCCGCCGGCGTGATCATCGTGTCCCTGGTCGCCGCCAGCATCGCCCTGCCGCGGCTCCTGAAGAACCTCGAACTGCCGCCGCAGGCCGCCCAGCAGCACGCCATCGACATCGCCCGCCTCGCCGCCGCGGAGTCGGCCATCCAGGCCGTCGAACAGGCCCAGCACCAGATGGCCGAAGGCCGCGCCGACGCCGACCTCTATACCGAGGCCTCCGCGCGGGTGATGGAGCTCTATCGCCAGCGCATAGATCGAACCCAGCAGTCGGACGAGGCCCTGGCCGATGGCCGCAAGATCGACCTCATCGAGCGCCAGCTCCGCCTCGCGGGCCTGCGCGCCGAGCGGGACGCGATCTTCCACCTCGCCCGCACCCGCCAGCTCGACGACGAGTCCTCCCGCCGGCTGATCCGCGAGATCGACCTCCAGGAAGCGCGCTACGCCACCTAGCCCAGGACGACGACGGAGTCGGACAGCTCGTTGGGGTTATCGTCCTCGCGCGGCGGGAAGTGTTCGGCCAGGATGGCCCCGCAGATGCCGATGGCTTCCTCGAATCCCTCGGCCGGCCGCCCGGCCTTGAAACCGGCCATCAGCCTGCGCATGGCGTCTTCCCAGGCGCCGCCGTCGACCTTGGCGGCGATGCCGTCGTCGGCGATCAGTTCGGCCATGTGCTCCTGGGTCGACACGTAGATCAGCACCCCGGTGCGTTCGCGCGTGGCCTGCAGGTTTTTGGCGAGGAACTGCTCGTTGGCGCGCCGGCGCACCCGCTCGCGCTTCAGCCCCCGCGGCGTCATGAACCGCCGGATCGGCGGAATCGCCACCAGGATCGCCACCACGACGAACAGCACGCCCTGCAGGAGGATGGCGCCGCTCAGCGCCGCCCGGGCCGAAGCCTCGGCCGCCGAGCTCATCTGCGCCGCGCTCCAGCCGACGCCCAGGTCGTCCGGCGCCGTCACATGGATGCCGCCGGCCAGCAGGAGGGCCGGCCCCAGCAAGGCCGCGATCGCGCCCCAGGCGACCGGCACCTCGCGATAGTCCGAGGATTCCCCGGCCACCACGCAATAGATCTCGCCCGTGGTGCCCGCCTCGGCGGCCTTGATCGCCTGCTCGATGCGGCTGCGGTCAGTATCGCTGAGCATGACTACCAACTCCCCGAGGCGCCGCCGCCGCCGCCCGAACCACCGCCGCCGCTGAAGCCGCCGCCGCCGAAGCCGCCACCGCCCCAGCGGCCGCCGCCCCCTCCTCCTCCGCCGCCGCCGCCGAGGATGATCGGCAGCAGCCACCACAGGCCGCCGCCCCGACGTCGCCGGCCGCCAAAGCCGCCCAGCATTCCGCTCAGCACCCACAAGATGATGAAGATGATCAGGATGGTCGCCGGGCCCATCCCGCCCTCGTGCTCGGTCTGCTGGCGGGCACTGGCCGCGGCGGCTGCGCGCGCCTCGTCCTCGGGCAGGGCCAGTTGCTGGGCGATGGCGCGTGTTCCCTCGACCACGCCCTCTTCCATTCGCCCTTCCTTGAAGGCCGGCAGGATCTTCTGGTTGATGATCAGGCTGGACAGCGCATCGGTCAGCACCGGCTCCAGGCCATAGCCGACCTCGATCCGCACCTTCCGCTCGCCGGGCGCGACGATCAGCACCACACCGTCGTCGCGGTCCTTGTCGCCGATGCCCCAGGTGCGCAGAAGCTGGTAGCCGTAGTCCTCGATCTCGTAGCCCTGCAGGTCCGGCAGGGTCGCGACCACGAGTTGGCGTCCCGTCTGCGCCTCCAGGTTCGCAAGTTCGGTGGTCAGCTCCTGTTCGGCCTGGGGCGACAGGATGTTGGCGTTGTCGACCACCCGCCCGGTCAGGGGCGGGAAGGTCGGCGCCGCAAACGCGACCGCGAAGCTGAAAGCCAGGATCAGGGCCGCAAGGCTGAAGACGCCCCGCGGCCCCGCGCGCAGCATCATGGGTTGGCCGGAGCAGGAGCTGGCGTGGGCGCCGGAGCCGGGGCGGGCGTGGTCTGCATGTTCACCGACGGCGCGGCCGGCGTGTCGAAGTTGACGCTCGGCGCGGTCTGCGCGGCCGCGCTGGCCTGGAAGGTCTGCATCGGCTTGGCCCACCGGTGCACGGTGCCGGCCCACAGGGCGCCGGGGAAGGTGCGGATCTCGGTGTTGAAGTCCTGAACCGCGGCGTTGTAGTCGCGCCGCGCAATGGCGATGCGGTTCTCGGTGCCTTCGAGCTGGCTCTGCAGGGCCAGGAAGTTCTGGTTCGACTTCAGGTCCGGATAGCGCTCCTGGATCATCATCAGCCGGCCCAGGACCCCGGTCAGTTGGTCCTGCGCCTGGGCGAAGCGCTGGAACGCCGCAGGGTCGGTGATGGTCGAGGCGTCGACCTTCACCTGGGTCGCCGCGGCGCGCGCCTGGGTGACCTCGGTCAGCACCTGGCGTTCCTGGGCCGCGTAGCCCCGCACCGTCTCCACCAGGTTCGGGATCAGGTCGGCCCGGCGCTGGTACTGGTTCTGGACCTCGGCCCAGGCGGCCTTGGCGCGCTCGTCCTTGGTCGGGATGGTGTTGATCCCGCAGCCGGCGATCAGCAGGGGCGCGAGGACGATCAGGGCCACGCGCGCGAGGCGATTGCGAAGGATGGTCACGTGAGAATGCTCCCAGGGGCGCCAGGTCTCGTTGCTGGCGCGGGCATCATTGTCCGGAAGCCCGGCCATGCGCAATCTCCGCGCGTAGCGCCGCGCGCCGAGGTTCGGCCTTGAGCCCGAACAGCGGCCGCAGCCAGTTCACCCGCCGCACGATCTCATAGGTGGCGAAGCAGGTCGCGAAGGTCCCGGCGACCAGCATCAGGGCCTCCAGCCCCTGCGGCAGTCCCAGCTTCGCCAGATGGTGGCCGGCCACCACGATGAAGGTCTGGTGGACGATGTAGAACGGGAAGACGCCCAGGGTCAGATAGGTCAGCACCGGCCCGCCCCGGGTGACGTGCAGGCCCGCGAAGCCGAGGATCGCGGCGATGGCGGCCCACTGATCGACCGCATAGGCGATACGCCCGATCACCGGCGGCGGATCGGTCCACATGAAGACCAGATAACCGGCGACCGCCAGGGCCAGGGCCGCCCAGCGCAGGCGGATGAAGCCCGCCTTGAGGGTCTCCGACTTCGCCGAAAGGAAGCCGAACAGGAACACCCCCAGCGACAGCGCGTGATTGTACCAGTCGTCGAACAGGGCGTGGGTGATCGGAAACCGCGGCGCCAGCCAGAGCTGCAGGCCGGCCAGGACCAGGATCGGGACCAGCAGCAGCCCCCAGCCTCCGGCCAGCCGATCGAGGCTCCGTTCGACCGCCGCGACCCCGCCGCGAAACAGCGGCAGCAGCCCGGCCAGCAGCAGGCTGTAGACCAGCAGATAGGCCACGAACCACATGTGGTTATAGGTCGGGGTGATCAGCGGCGCGCCGTCCGTCCGCCAGTGGCCCGAAGCGGTCAGGTACTTTCGGTAGAAGTCGATCACGCCGCCCGAATAGCCGAGCTTCTCGACGATCTCGTAATAGGTCTGCGGCGGCACGATCACCAGGATGGCGAACACCAGCGGCGGCAGCAGCCTGGCGGTCCGCGCCCTGGCCAGAGCCCCGGCGCTCAGCTTGTCGGCCATGAAGCGGGTGGCCGCGCCGGACACCAGGAACAGCAGCGTCAGCCGCCAGGGACTGCTCAGCCGCATCACCGGCTCCAGCCAGGCCACCGGATCGGGCGACTTCACGTGGAAGCCCCAGGGCACGTAGAACATGCCGACGTGGTAGAGGATCAGCAGGAAGAAGGCGCTCACCCGAATCCAGTCGAGATCGGGGCGGCGTTCGGACTTGATGGCGGGGGACATGGCGGCGCCTCCAGAACACGAGTGATGTCTGGACTTGGCCGAGCGGCTCGAAGCGGTGAAAGTCCGCCGGGGCGCGCGGCGTCTTCCCAGTGACGGACGGAATCCAAGGCGTGACCAGCGGCGAAAGATCCGGGATGAGCGGCGTCTTCTGGCGCGCGGTCCCGCTGTTCGCCGTGACCGTCCTGGCCCTCAACACGGTCAACATGCTGACGGCCATTCAGGACCGGCCGCACGAGCCTTGGATCGTGCCGGCGGTGGAGGAGTACACCAGCGCCGTCTGCGCCATCGGCTTCATGTGGATCGGCTGGATCGCCTTTCGCATCGCTCCGCCCGACAGCCGGCCGCTCTGGCGGATGCTGCTCGTGCAAGGCCTGGGCTTGCTGGCTTTCGCCGCCGCGCATGTCACCGGCTTCTACCTGCTCCGCGCCCTCATCTTCGGCTGGCTGCGCATTCCGTTCGAGTTCGACCTCCCCGCGCGCTTCGTCTACGAGGCCCGCAAGGACGCCATCGGCTACTTCATCGGCGTCGCCGCCTTCTGGGGCATGGCCCGCCTCTACGGTCCCCAGGCGGCGGCCGCGCCGGAGCCCGCCGCCGGACCGGCGATGTTCGACATCCGCGACGGCGCCCGCGTCCTGCGCGTCCCCCTTGTCGACATCCTCGCCATCGCCTCGGCCGGCAACTATGCGGAATTCACCCTGGCCGACGGCCGCAAGCCGCTGATGCGTTCCTCGCTCACCGCCCTCGACGCCCAGCTCGCCCCCTTGGGCTTCGTGCGGACGCACCGCTCGTGGCTGGTCAACTCCGGACGGGTGACGGAGCTGCGCCCGGAACGGTCCGGTGACTACACAGTCGTCTTAGGCGGCGTCGAGGCGCCCCTCTCCCGTCGCTTTCCCCAGGCGCTCGCCCGCATTCGCGGCGCCTAGTCGCCGCCCTTGGCCCAGGCCCGCGCGGCCTCCAGCTCGTCCAGGCCGAAGGTCCGCAGCTCCACCGATAGGAACGCCGCGAAGAACCGCGCCATCGGCCCGAGCCACCCCTTGTCCGTGACCACCGCGCAGCGGCCGAAGGAGTCCAGCCGCGAGAAGCTGTAATTGACGTTCTGCCACCACAGGCTGGGCTCGATGCCCTTGAAGCTGCGCACCACCTCGATCGCGTTGATCTTGTGGTGGGTCTTCAGCAGCCCCTCGATCGCCTTGACCGCGGCCTCGTACTCGGGCCGCTCGATAGCCCCGTCCACGGTCAGCTCGATATAGCCCGTCGTCTCGTCCGTCTTGATGGACAGCATGTCCCGCTCCTTTCGCGACGAATACGCCCTCAACTCCGAGGCGCGGCATTGGCTGCGGTCAACGCGGCGAAACCCGGAACTCAGGCTCCGGCCGTCTCCCGAAGATGCGCTCGCTCGTTCAGCGCCAGCACGTTCCGCTGGCCGCCGCGGGCGCACATGTAGCGATGGACGCTGGTGTAGCCCGGCTCGAAGAACAGCCTCGGCGCCATGCCCAGCACATGGGCGGTCCAGACGTTGATCACCCCGCCATGGCAGAACACCGCGACCCGCTGGCCCTGATGGGCGGCGATGACCTCCTCCAGCGCCCCGACCACCGCGGCGCTGAACTCCCCGATGTCGACGCCATGGTCGCCCGTCGCCATCGCCAGCCAGGCCTCGTAGTTCTCGCGCTTGAGCACCTCCATCGGGATGTAGGCCCCGGAGTTGCGGTCGAACTCGGCCACGCCTTCGTGCAGGCTGATCTGGTGGCCCAGATGGTCGGCGAAGGGCTGGGCGGTCTGCACGGCGCGCCGCATCGGGCTCGACCACACCGCGTCCGCCCCCTCGTGCGCCAGCCAGGCGGCGACCTTTCGCGACTGCTCGTGGCCCTCGGCCGACAGGTCGGGATCGGCGCTGTCGTCGCGGCGGACCGGCAGTCCATGGCGGATCAGGATCAGTTCCATGCGTCTCCCCTTGCCGCTCGTTCCATCGGCCTGCCGCATTGTCCCCGAGCCGCCCGGCCCGCGCCAGACCTGTCGCCACGTAACGCCTGACCGCTTGGGTCGTCGCGAATAATCCTGTATATGCCGGATAATGCCGCCACCTGAGGACATGCTCTGGTTCTGTTTCGGCCACCGCAGCCGCAAGGCCGCGCGGGCGGTGACGCGGGCCTTCAACCAGCGCCTCAAGCCGTTCGGCCTGAACATCAGCCAGTACGTCCTGCTCGGCGTGATTGCACGGGGCGAGCACCGTTCCGTGGCCGCCATGGCCGAAGAGGTCGGGGTCGAGCCCTCGGCCCTGCTGCGCAATCTCAAGCTGCTGGAGGCGCGCGGCCTCGTCGCCGGCGAGGGCGGACGCGGGCGCGGCGGCCGGCGCCTTGCGGTGACGCCCGCGGGCGCCGACCTGATCGAGGCGACCATCCCGAGTTGGCGTCAGGCCCAGGCCGATCTGGCCTCCCTCCTGGAGGGCAAGGCCGACGAAACCCGTCAGGCCCTGGTGCGCTTGGAACGTGCGGCCCAAGCCCTTGGAAGAGCTGAAAGCCCCTTGGAAGAGCTGAAAGGTTAAGTGAGATGCGTAGAATCGTCGTGACCGGCCAGGGGCTCGTCTCTCCGCTCGGGACAGGGGTCGAAGCCGCATGGTCCCGGCTGGTCGCCGGTCAGTCCGGCCTGCGCCGCCTGCCCCAGGACCTGGCGCCCGACGTGCCCTCCCAGGTGGCCGGCGCGGTCCAGTCCAAGGCCGAGGATCCTGAGGCGGGCTTCGACGTCGACGCCGCGGTCCCCGGCAAGGATCAGAAGAAGATGGACCGCTTCATCGAGTTCGCCCTGGCGGCCTCGGACGAGGCCATCGCTCAGGCCGGCTGGACACCCGACAGCGAGGCCGAAAGGAGCCGCACCGCCACGGTGATCGGCACCGGCATCGGCGGCTTCCCAGCCATCGCCGAGGCCGTCCGGACCACCGATACGCGCGGCGTTCGCCGGCTCTCGCCGTTCACCGTGCCCTCCTTCCTCGCCAACCTCGCCGCCGGCTGGGTCTCGATCCGCTACGGCTACCAGGGCCCGCTGGGCGCGCCGGTGACGGCCTGCGCCGCGGGGGTCCAGGCCATCGGCGACGCCGCCCGCATGATCCGCGCGGGCGAGGCGGACGTCGCCATCTGCGGCGGGGCCGAGGCGACCATCGACCGCGTGGCGCTGGGCGCCTTCGCCGCGTCCCGCGCCCTCGGCTCGGCCTTCAACGACGAGCCGGCCAAGGCCTCGCGTCCCTTCGACGCCGACCGCGACGGCTTCATCATGGGCGAGGGCGCCGGGATCATGGTGATCGAGGAACTGGAACACGCCCTGGCCCGCGGCGCCAAGCCGATCGCCGAGCTGGTGGGCTATGGCGCCAGCGCCGACGCCTACCACCTGACTGCCGGGCCGGAGGACGGCTCGGGCGCGGCTCGCGCCATGCGCATGGCCCTGGCCCAGGCCGAGCTCGATCCCTCAGCCATCGGCCACCTCAACGCCCACGCCACCTCGACGCCTGTGGGCGACAAGGGCGAACTGGCCGCCATCAGGTCGGTGTTCGGGACCGGGGCGGGTCCGGCCATAAGCTCGACCAAGTCGGCGACCGGCCACCTGCTCGGCGCCGCCGGCGGGCTGGAAGCGATCTTCACGGTCCTGGCCCTTCGCGACCAGGTGATCCCCCCGACCCTGAACCTCGAACACCCCGACGAAGACGCCGAAGGCCTCGATCTCGTCGCCCTCACCGCCCGCAAGGCCCAGTTCGACTACGCCCTCTCCAACGGCTTCGGCTTCGGCGGCGTCAACGCCAGCGTCATCTTCAAGCGCTGGGGATAGGCGGCAGATCAAGATCCTGCCGCACTAGGGGAGGCGGATCGATGCGCGGCGTCGAGACGGAAGGGGTCGCCGCCAGGCGGTCCCACCCCTCCGCAGGCGCATCTACTTCCGCTTCGCGGCGCTGGCGTCGCGGATGGAGCGGAACTCCGAATCCTCGCGCCAGTTCGGCCACTTGCCGCCGGTCGCCAGGTCCTTGCCGATCTCGTAGAACAGCGCCACATCCTGGGCCGCGCCGCGCAGGTCCCAGTCGGCCGACCAGACGTCGCCGGTCGTGTGATAGGCCTTGGCCGTGTACTCGCTCACCCAGCGGTCGCCGGCCTCGCGGCCGCCGTTCACCAGGTCCGCGCCACCGCCCAGCCCCATCAGCAGCAGCACCGGCACCCCGCGGCGGGCGATCGGGAAGTGGTCGGCGCGGTAGAACAGCGCCCGCTCCGGCTTGGCGTCGGGCGTGATCGTCCGGCCCTGCCCCGCGGCCGCCTTGGCGAGCATGTCCTCCAGGGCGTTCTGGCCGGCGCCGATCAGCACCACGTCCTTGGCCGGCCCGTTGGGCTGCAGCACGTCCATGGTCAGGTTCGCCGCCATGGTCTCCAGCGGCACGGTCGGGTGAACGCCATAGTATTCCGACCCCAGAAGCCCACGCTCCTCGGCCGTCCAGGCGGCGAAGACCAGGGTGCGGGCCGGCGGCGGCCCGGCCTTGAACGCTCGCGCGATCTCCATCACGCCGGCCACGCCGATGGCGTCGTCCAGGGCGCCCGGCCGCACCGTCCGTCCCTGCGCGTCGGCGTCGCCGACCCCGTAGGCGTCCCAGTGGGCCCCGAACATGATGCTCTCGTCCGGCTTGGCGGCTCCGGTGATCTTGCCGACCACGTTGCGGCTGACCACCTGGCTGTGCTCGAGGTCGTAGCTCGCCGAGAAGGTCGAGCCGGTCAGCGCGATCGGCTGGAAGTCGGCCCGACGCGCCTTGGCCTTCAGCGCGTCGAAGTCGAGGCCCGAGGCGGCGAACAGCTCGCGCGAGACCTCGCCGCTCAGCCAGCCCTGCAGCAGCACCTTTTCCTTGGCGGGATCGGCCCGAACGATGTCGAAGCCCTCGCCGTTGGAGGCGACCACCGTCGACCAGCCGTAACCGGCGCCGGGAGTCTCGTGGACGATGAGGGCGCCGATCGCACCCCGGCGGGCGGCCTCTTCGTACTTGTAGGTCCAGCGCGCATAGTAGGTGGCCGCCTGGCCGCCGAACTCGCCGGCCACCGGCTCGCCGGCCTTCGCCTCGAAGTCCGGGTCGTTGATCAGGTAGACGGCGACCTTCCCGGTCAAGTCCACGCCCTTGTAGTCGTCCCAGCCGCGCTCGGGCGCGGTGACGCCGTAGCCGACGAAGACCAGGGGCGCCTTGGCGATGGCGACCTTGTCGACCGGTCGCAGGGTGGTGGCCGAGATGTCGAGGTTGCGTTCCAGCGTCCGGGTCTTGCCCTTCAGGTCGAAGGAGAAGGCGCCCTGCCCCTGCACCTGGGTCCGGACCAGGGCCACGTCCTGGGTGTAGGCGCCGGCATCGCCCGCCGGCTCCAGGCCCAGCGCCTTGAACTCGCGCACCAGGTACTCGATCGTCTTGGCCTCGCCCGGCGATCCCGGCGAGCGGCCCTCGAATTCGTCCGAAGCCAGGGTCCTGGTGATCGACGACAGCCGTCCCGGATCGATGGGACCGTTGTCCTGGGCAAGGGCGGTGGACGCCAGCAGCGAGGCGGCGAGCGAGAGGGCGATCGTACGGATCATGAGGGCTCCGGCGCTAAACCTGCCGAAACTAGCCCTCTCGGCCGCTTGATGAAACCTGACAGTAAGCCGCCCGTCAGGTCCGCGTCGCGAACTCCGCGTCTCCGGTCGAAGCCACCACCTGATCGTCGAACGAGGCGTGCGCCGAGGTGTAGAGGTGCGAGTAAAGCCCGCCCGTCTGCATCAGCTCGTCGTGCGAGCCCTGTTCGAGGATGCGGCCCTGCTGCAGCACGATGATCCGGTCGGCGTCGCGGATGGTCGCCAGCCGGTGGGCGATGACGATGCAGGTCCGCCCGGCGAACAGCACCTTCAGCGCCTTCTGGATCGCCTGTTCGGTGAAGGAGTCGATGTTGGCCGTGGCCTCGTCGAGGATCAGAATCTGCGGGTCGGCCACCAGGGCGCGCGCGAACGACAGAAGCTGGCGCTGGCCCATGGAGATGTTGCGGCCCCGCTGGCCCAGCCGCGTCTGGTAGCCGTCCGGCAGGCGCATGATGAAGTCGTGCGCGCTCACCGCCTTGGCAGCCTCGACAATGTCCTCGAAGCTCGCGCCCTCGGTGTTGTAGCGGATGTTCTCCTCGATGGTCCCGGTGAACAGGAACGGTTCCTGGAGGACCATGCCGATGGTTTTTCCCAACGAATCCAAGGTCAGGTCGCGCACATCATGGCCGCCGACCAGCACCTGCCCCTTGTCCACCTCGTAGAAGCGGTGGGTCAGGGCGATGATCGAGGTCTTGCCCGAGCCGGTCGGCCCGACCAGGGCTACGACCTCGCGCGGGTTCACCTTGAGATTGATGTCGTGCAGCACCGGCCGCGCGGGGTCGTAGCCGAAGGTGACATCTTTGAACTCGACCGTGGCCGGGGCGTCCTGCAGGGGCAGCGCGCCGGCCTTGTCCTGGATGGTCACCTTCACGTCGAGAACCTCGAAGATCCGGTGCCCGGCCGCCATGGCGCGCTGCATGATGGTGTACTGCATCGACAGCATCCGGACCGGATCGAAGAACCGCTGGACGTAGAAGATGAAGGCGACCATCACGCCGACCTCCAGCCGCCCGCCCAGCACGGCGTTGCCGCCGACCACGACCACGATGGCCATGGCGAAGCCGGTCAGGATGTCGACCGTCGGCACCATGATCTGAGTCATCCAGGCCGCGCCGGCCTGGGCCTTGAAGTTCTCGTGCGCCTTCTCCTGGTAGAGCTCGTAGTTCATCGCCTCGCGGCGGGTCTCCTGGACGGTGCGGACCCCGTTGATGTTCTCCGCCAGCGCGGAGTTGGCGGTGGACGAGGCGTCCCGGGCGTCGCGGAAGCTCTTCTTGGAGAACGGCAGCCAGATCGCCCGGACGAGGATCAGCAGTGGCAGCACGGTCAGGGTCAGCAGGCCAAGCCGCCAGTCCATGCTGATGAGGACGGCGGTGATGCCGACCAGCATGGCCAGGTCGCCCACCGCGCCGGTCGAGCTCTCGAGAAACTCCTGCAGCGCGTTCACGTCCCCCTGCAGGCGCGACATGATCCGCCCGACGTGGGTCTTGTCCATGAAGGACAGGGAGACGTCCTGGAAGTGGTCGAACATCTTGCGGCGGATGTCGAAGATCACGCGCTGGGCAAGGCGGGCCGACAGCCACTGCTCCAGGAAGAAGGCTGCCGAATAGACCACCACCAGGGCCGCAAAGGCGATGAGCGTCCGGTCCAGCAGGCCGCCGTCGCGCGCCACCGCCGCATCCACGGCGCGCCCGATCAGGGCCGGGATCGCGACCACCGACGCAGCCGAGGCCAGCACCGCGATCACCGCGAACATGAACGAGCGCTTGTGCGGCCCCATCATGCCCAGGAAACGCTTGGCCACCCCGGTGTCGAAGGTGCCGAAGATGTCCTCGCCCTCGGAGGAGCCAAGGGAAGCCCTCGGCTTACGGGCCTCGTTTTGCTCGCTCATGCCCGCACCTCCGCCAAGGCCGCATCTTCGTCCATCACCGCTTCGGCGTCGGACCGGGTCTGGAGCTCGTAGAGGTCGGCATAGACGCCGCCGGCCTTGACCAGCTCTTCGTGGGTTCCGCGCTCGGTGACCCGGCCCTCGTCCAGCACGATGATCTGGTCGGCGTGCATCAGCGAGGAGAGACGGTGCGCGATGATGATGGTCGCCTTGGTCGCCGTCGCCTCGGCCAGGGCGTCGCGAACGCGCCGCTCGGTCACCGCGTCGATCGCGGCGGTGGAGTCGTCGAAGATCATCACGCCGGGACCGGGCACCACTCCGCGGGCGATGGAAAGCCGCTGCCGCTGGCCGCCGGAAAGGGCGACGCCACGCTCGCCGACCCGGGTGTCGTATTCCTCGGGCAGACCCGCGATGTGGTCGTGGATCTGCGCGGTCCGGGTGGCCCGGACGATTCGCTCGTCCTCAGCCCAGGGATCGGCATAGGCGACGTTGTGGCCGATGGAGGCGTCGAACAGGAACGACTCCTGCTGCACCAGCCCGACATATTCCCGCAGGGAGGCCAGGCTGACCTCGCGGATGTCCTGGCCGTCGATGGTGATGGCGCCGCCGGTCACGTCGTAGAAGCGCGGGATCAGGTTGGCGATGGTCGACTTGCCGCTGCCGGGAGGCCCGACGATCCCCAGGGTCTCGCCGGCCCGCACCTCGAAGCTGACGTCGTGCAGGATCTGCTTGCCGGCGGGGTCGTAGGCGAAGTCCACATGCTCGAAGCGCAGGGTGCCTTGGGTCGGCGACAGCGGCGCGGCCCCCGGCACGTCGGCGATCTCCGGCTTCATGTCGAGCACCTCGAACAGGCGCGCGCCCGATGAGGTCGCCCGCGCCGCCGAGTTGAAGATCATCGCGATCTGCCGGATCGGCGTCTGCAGCAACGTCATGTAGGTGAGGAACTCGGTCAGCTTGCCGGGCGTCATGCTGCCGTCGACGACCTTGTGGCCGCCGTACCAGAGCAGCAGCCCCATCGATCCGTAGAACGAGAGCGTCATGACCGCGACGCCGCGGAACCGCAGGGTGATGCGCTTGTAGGAGAAGTTGAGCGCGTCGATCGAGGCCTTGTCGAACTTGCCCATCTCGAAGCGCTTGCCGGCGAAGGCCCGCACCACCCGGATCCCCTGGAGGTTCTCCTCCATGGTCAGGGTCAGCACCGCCATCAGCTCCTGCACCCGCAGCCAGGTGACCCGTAGCAGGAAACCCATTCGCGCCAGGGCCCAGCCGGCCACCGGCACGAAGGCCAGACCGATCAGACCCATGGCGAGATCGGTGGTCAGCATCATGTACGAAGCAAAACTCAGCAGCAGCGTCAGGGAGACGAACTGCATCACGCCGCCCTGGATGAAGACCCGGGCGCCTTCGAGATCGAGCATGCCGCGGGTGATCAGGTCACCCGAATGGATCTTGTCGTGGAACCCGAACGAGAGGCGCTGAAGCTGCTGGAAATATTGCAACCTCAGATCGTAACCGACGCGCTGGCTCACATATTCCGACTGATAGCCGGTGACCATGGTGAGAAGGCCGCGGATCACCGTCGCGGCGATAATCAGCCCGGCTGTGACCCAGAGCGCGCCCTGGGCTTCCTGCGCGCTGGCCGCGCCGGCCTTGAGCAGCGCGCCGGCGTGGTCGACCGCAGTCCCAAGCAGTCTAGGCAGCGTGAGGCTGGCGACAGCCGCGCCCAGGGAACAGGCGACGGCCAGGGCCATCCTGCCGGGATACTTGAGCGAGAGGGCGGTGATTCGTTGCAGTACGCGTGGCATCTGGCTGACGTCGACCCGGGCCGGATCGGAGTCAGGAATACGCGCACCCCGTGCGCTGGGGTGTGACTCGCTCATCGCAAGTTTCCATTTCTGAGTATGGTGCTCATTGTGACGCGCTCTCGCGGCTCGCGCCACACTTGTTTTGACACCCCGTACAAATTCACGAGTTGTGCGGGCGAAGTTTTTCTAGTTGGAGGTCAAAGCTTCGCTAAAAGGCGGGCAAGGCGTGGCTTCCGCCCGCAACCGCCCGGCGAATCGGCCGAATCACTGCTCCGGTACGGCCTGCTCCGAACCTTATGCGGCTGCTCAGGGCTCCGAAGGAGCGCAATCCGATCCATGTTCGGATCGCCATGGCCGTTGTCGCGCCGCCGCTGCGCTGGCATGGTGCGCTTACGATACGGAAACGGCCCCCATACCGTGACGCATATTTCGCGCCCCGGCCGCCGAGGAAACGCCGTCTCGAACCATAGAAAAGAGCGCCGCGCGGCCCCCGGCCCCGCAGCGACGGGAGGATTTGATGGAAGATTTGCAAGAGCGCACGAGCCTGGAAGAAACCCTGAACGAGGCGGCGGCCAACGGAATGACCACCGCCGTGTGGGCGAAAGTCCGTCCAGACAAGCCGGCAGTGATCGACCCTAACGGCCGGGTGAAGACCTTCGCCGAGGTGAACGCGGCCGCGAACAAGCTCGCACGCCTCTTCCGTCAGCATGGCGTCAAGCCCGGGGACGCGCTGGCCCTGGTCTGCTCCAATCGCGCCGAGTTCGTTGAGGTCCTCGCCGCCACCCTCCGGTCCGGCATCCGCATCACCCCGGTGAACTGGCACCTCACGGCCGACGAGATCGCCTACATCATCAAGGATTGCGAAGCGAAGATCGTGGTCGGCGAGGCCCGCATCGCCACTGTCGGCCCGGCCACCGAGCAATGCCCGGACGTCGTCCTCAAGCTCGCCGTCGGCGGCGACATCCCCGGCTTCCAGAACTACGACGCGGCGATCGCCGACCTGGACGGTTCGGACATCCCCGATCCGGTGCTGGGCAACCAGATGATGTACACCTCCGGCACCACCGGCCGCCCGAAAGGCGTCTTCCGCCCGGCTGGCGGCGCGGTCCAGCAGCAGCAGAGCATGTACGCTCTGCGCGGCTATGACGAGAACTCGGTACAGCTCTGCGCCGGCCCCGCCTATCACGCCGCTCCGCTGGCCTTCGACGTTCGCGCCGCCATGGGCGCGGGCGTGCCGCTGGTGTTCATCGACAAGTGGGATTCCGAACTGGTCCTGCGCACCATCACCGAGCAGAAGGTCACCCACCTGCACCTGGTGCCGATCATGTTCCAGCGGCTGCTGAGCCTGCCCGACGAGGTCAAGGCGCGCTATCCGGTCGGCCATGTGAAGTACATCGTCCACGGCGCGGCGCCCTGCCCGCCGGAGGTCAAGTACGCCATGATCGAATGGTTCGGCCCGGTCCTTTCCGAGTACTACGCGGGCTCGGAAGGCGGCGCAGGCTTCACCATCAATTCCGAGGAGTGGCTGAAGAAGCCCGGCAGCGTCGGCAAGCGTCCGGCGGTCCTGCAGGTCCGCATCCTCGACGAGGAAGGCAATGATCTGCCGCAGGGCGTGCCCGGCGGCATCTACCACCAACTCCCTCCGGGCGGCGGCTTCACCTACTACAAGGACGAAGCCAAGACCCAGGCGAACCGGGTGGGCGACTTCTTCACCATGGGCGACGTCGGCTATTTCGACGAGGACGACTACCTGTTCCTCACTGGCCGCAACGCCGAGACCATCATTTCCGGCGGCGTGAACATCTACCCGCAGGAAGTCGACAACGAGCTCATCAAGCACGAGGCGGTGGCCGACAGCTCCACGGTGGGCGTGCCGCACGACGAATGGGGTGAGCAGGTGAAGGCGGTCATCCTGCTGAAGCCGGGCTACGAGCCCTCGGAAAAGCTGGCCGAGGAGATCCTGCAGTTCGCGCGCGAAAGCCTGCCGAGCTTCAAGGTGCCCCGGAGCCTGGACTTCGTCACCGACCTGCCGCGCTCCGAAGCCGGCAAGGTCCAGCGCAACAAGGTCCGCGCGCCCTATTGGGAAGGCCGTACGCGCCAGATCTGATCTAGAACTATCCAGGCGGCGGCGCCCCCGCCGCCTGGCCTTGCCCGCGCCCAACGGATGACTGACGACCAGCAGAGGCTTGCGAACCAGCTTGTCGCCGTCCTGGGCGAGGATCCCCGGATACGGTCGGTCTGGCTGTCCGGCAGCCTTGGCCGCGGGGCCGGCGACGCCTGGAGCGACGTCGACCTGACCATTGTCGTCGCCGAAAACGCGATCGCCGCGTGCGTGGCAGATTACGGCGCGCGCACGACCGGCCTGCCGTCCCTCGTCCTCTCACAGATAATCCATGGCCGCGTGCTGACCGCCATCACCAAGGACTGGCGGCGTTTCGATCTCGCCTTTCTGACTCCGGGCGAATTTGCTCGGCAGGACGGCGCCGGGCTTCGCCACCTGCTGGGCGACGCCGAAAAGCCGCCGGAACGTCCCAGGCGCGCCGGAAGCTCGCCTGCGCAGTTAAACGCCCTCGTCACCGAGTTCCTTCGGGTCATGGGCCTCGCCCCCGTCGCTTTTGGGCGGGAGGAATGGCTGGTGGCTCGCCAGGGCGTCGAGCTTCTGCGCCAGATGACCGTCGATCTCATGGTGGAAGAAGCCGGGCTTGCGCCCTCGGCCCGCGGCGTCAAACGCCTCAATCCCTTTCTCACGGAAGATCAAAGGCTGGCGCTGGAAGCCCTGCCGTCGCCCCCAGCGGACCCCCTGAGCCTGCTGGAAGCCCAGGTCGCGATCAGCGCTCTCTTCCTTCCCCGCGCCCGCAAGCTGCTCGCCGAGCGTGGGATCGACTGGCCCGTTGCATTCGAGGGCGCCACGCGGGACCACCTCCGCACGACGTTAGGCGTTGAACTGCCCTAGGCGCTCGAAGCGGGGCAATGCCCCCTCGCGCCAAAAAGCACCGCCAATCAACAACTGCGCAAATTGCGCAATATAAATAACGACGATCTACGCACTTGGATCAATTACGTATTTTACGCAATTGAACACGACCGGCAAATACTTGGCATTTATTCGAATATTAACCCAAACAAACCAACATACAGCTCCCAACATCTATGCTCGGGGGTGCATGTGACGTCTTCGAACGCCTTGGCCGAAAGGCTGGATTTCATAAGCCTCACGCCGGAGGCTCTCCAGGACATCAAGGGCGTCAGGGACGTCATCATGCGAGAGCTGCCTGGCGCTCTCGATCTCTTCTATGAACAGGTCCGCGCCACGCCGCAGACCCGCGCCTTCTTCCGCAACGAGGGCCATATCGCCCACGCCCGGAGCAGGCAGATCGACCACTGGGACGTCATTTCCAGCGGAAAGCTCGACGAGCGATACGTCCGCGGCGTCACCACGGTCGGAGAGGTCCATGCAAAGATCGGACTGGAGCCCCGCTGGTACATCGGCGGCTACGCCCTCGTCCTCGATACCCTGATCGAAAAGATCCTGACCGAACGCTGGCCGAAGGGCGGCTTCATGACGAAGGCGACCAGCCCCAAGCGGGCCGCTGCCGAGGTGGGGGCGCTGATCAAGGCGACCCTGCTCGACATGGACTTCGCCATCTCGGTCTATCTCGATGCGCTCGAGGCGGCCCGCCGGGAGGCCGACGCCCAGCGGCGCGAGGTCGAGGAACAGCAGAGCAAGGTCGTGGAGGTCCTGGCCGACAGCCTGCGCAGGCTGGCCACTGGCGACCTCACCACGCACATCGACGCGGTCTTCACCGGCGCGCACGAGCAGATCAAGAACGACTTCAACGCGGCGCTGGAGTCCCTTCGCGGCGCCGTCGAGGGGATTTCGGCCGCGGCCAGGACGCTGCGCAGCGGCTCCGACGAAATCGCCTCCGCCTCCAATGACCTGTCACGGCGCACCGAACAGCAGGCCGCCTCCCTTGAGGAGACCGCCGCGGCCCTCGATGAGATCACTGCTACGGTCAAGCGCAGCGCCGAGGGCGCCCGCCAGGCCTCGGCCGCAGCCTCCGGCGCGCGCGAGGACGCCGTCTCGTCCGGCAGGGTGGTTCGCGACGCAGTCGAAGCCATGGGAGAGATCGAGCAGAGCTCCGGCCAGATCACGCAGATCATCGGCGTGATCGACGAGATCGCCTTCCAGACTAACCTGCTGGCCCTGAACGCCGGCGTCGAGGCCGCGCGCGCGGGCGAAGCCGGCAAGGGCTTCGCCGTCGTGGCGCAGGAGGTCCGAGCGCTGGCCCAGCGCTCGGCCGAGGCGGCCAAGGAGATCAAGGCGTTGATCTCCAACTCGACCAATCAGGTCGCGCGAGGCGTCAAGCTGGTCGCCGATACGGGCGAGGCCCTGACGGGGATCGTCTCCAAGGTCACCGAGATCGACAGCCTGATCTCCGACATCGCCGCCTCGTCCAACGAGCAGGCGACCGGCCTCAACGAGGTCAACACCGCGGTCAACGAGATGGATCGGGTCACCCAGCAGAACGCCGCCATGGTCGAGGAGGTGACGGCCGCCGCCGCCAACCTGAAGGGCGAAGGCGTCGAGCTTGCCCGACTGGTCACCCGGTTCCGCACCGGCGGCGAGACCGTCCCGCCGCGAACAACGCCCCGAGCGGTCGAGGATGGCCGCCGCCCAGTGAGCAGCCCCGCCCGCCTGGCGCAGGTCAAGCTCGCGCAACAGTGGGAGGAGTTCTAGGCGAACGGCCTGCGAAACGTTCGGAAAGCAAGCGTGTCTGGCCTCGCCTACGCCCGCATGTCATGAAGCCCGCCGCTTCACCTGCCAGAGGCCCGTCATGCCGATCCCGTTCATCGACCTGCAAGCCCAGCGCGCCCGCCTGGGCCAGCCGCTGGAAGACGCCATCCTGAAGGTCGTCCGTTCAGGCGCCTATGTGATGGGCCCCGAGATCGGTCAGTTCGAGAAAGCCTTGGGCGAGTTCGGCCAGGCGCCGTTCGTGCTCTCCTGCGGGTCCGGCACCGAGGCGCTGCAACTGCCGCTCATGGCCTGGGGGATCGGGCCGGGCGACGCCGTCTTCTGCCCGTCCTTCACTTTCGCCGCCACGGCCGAGGTCATGCCGCTGGTGGGCGCCTCGCCTGTGTTCGTGGACATCCTCGAGGACACCTACAATCTCGACCCGGCCAAGCTCGACGCCGCCATCGAGGCGGTGAAGGCGGCCGGCGAACTCACGCCGAAGGCGATCATCGCCGTCGACTTGTTCGGCCAGCCGGCCGACTATCCGGCGATCGCCACGGTGGCGCGCAAGCATGGGCTGAAGCTCATCGCCGATAGCGCGCAGGGCTTCGGCTGCACCCTGAACGGCCAGCATCCCATCCATTGGGCCGACGTCGCCACCACCAGCTTCTTTCCCGCCAAGCCGCTGGGCTGCTACGGCGACGGCGGCGCGGTGCTCAGCAAGGACGCCGACTTCCACGACCTGCTGGTCTCCCTGCGGGTCCATGGCCAGGCCGTGAAATCGGACATCGAGGGCCGCACCTTCGACCACGACCCGAAGTACCTGAACATGCGCATCGGCATGAACAGCCGCATGGACACCATCCAGGCCGCCGTCCTGCTGCAGAAGCTGACCATCTTCGCCGACGAGATCGAGTCGCGAAACAAGGTGGCCGCCCGCTACGCCGAGCAGCTCGGCGACGTGGTGAAGGTTCCCACGGTGATCCAGGGGGGCGTCTCGGTTTGGGCGCAATACACCATCGAGACCGATGATCGCGACGGCCTGATCGCCCACCTGAAGGGCCAGGCGATTCCGACGGCGGTCTATTACCCCATCCCGATCCATCGCCAGGACATCTATTCGAAATATCCCGCTCCGGGCGGCCTGCCGGTGACCGACGCCAAGGCCAAGGTGGTCATGAGCCTGCCCATGCATCCCTACCTGTCGGAGACCGATCAGGACCAGATCACCGCTGCGATCCGAGCCTTCGTGAAGCGCAACAGCTGACCCCAACTTTCATCGCGGCGTACAAAAACCAATTGCAGCATGACTTGCCATGGCCTCATGGCGCTTGCACACTTGGCCCATTGAACGCCCACGGCGCCATTAAGCGCAGATTTTGAAAGTTTGAGACTTTGACCGTTTCCACCCCCGCGGTGAATAACGCCGCGCAGCCGGACGTCCTGTCTTCCGTGGACGCCCTGATCGAAGGGCTGGCCAGCGTCGGCTACATCGCATCCCGCCGCATCGCGACCGCCCTCTACATGGCGATCCACCTGCAGAAGCCGATCCTGGTCGAAGGCTCGGCCGGCGTCGGCAAGACCGAGCTGGCGCTCTCGACCGCCACGCTGCTCGGCCAGCCGCTGATCCGGATGCAGTGCTACGAGGGCCTGGACGAATCCAAGGCGCTGTACGAGTGGAAGTACGGCAAGCAGCTCCTCTACACGCAGATCCTCAAGGACCGCATGGGCGAGGCCCTGTCGGACGCCAAGGACATGGACGCCGCCATGGACCGCCTGCACGGCATCGGCGACCTGTTCTTCTCCGAGCCCTTCCTCGAGCCGCGCCCGCTGATGAAGGCGCTGAGGGAAGACGACGGCTGCGTCCTGCTGATTGACGAAATCGACAAGTCGGATGAGGCGTTCGAAGCCTTCCTGCTGGAAGTGCTCTCGGCCTATCAGGTCTCGATCCCCGAGCTGGGCGCGATCAAGGCCAAGACCCCGCCGCTGGTGTTCCTGACCTCCAACAACATCCGCGACCTGGGCGATGCTCTGAAGCGCCGCTGCCTGCACCTGCACATCCCGCTGCCCGACGCCGACCTGGAGCGGAAGATCGTCGCCAGCCGCGTGCCGGGCATCGAGCAGACCCTGACCGCCTCGCTGGTCAACTTCGTCCAGTCGCTGCGCACCCTCGACCTGCGCAAGTCGCCGTCGATTTCCGAGACCGTGGACTGGGCGCGGGCGCTGATCCTGCTCAACGCCGACAGCCTCAGCCCCGAAGTGGTGCGCGACACCCTGAACGTACTGCTGAAGTTCGAGCCCGACATCGCCGCGGTGGAGCCGCAGATTTCGGAACTGCTCCGCCGCCCTGCGGCCTGACCCATGCAAGGCGCTCTGGAGGACTTCTTCCGCGCCCTTCGGGCCGTGGATGTGAAGGTCTCGCCGGCTGAAGCCATCGACGCTCACCGCACGGTGGCGACGATCGGCTTCACCGACCGCGAACTCTTCAAGGACGCGCTGTGCGCGACCCTGGCCAAGACCGCCGACGAGGTGGTCCGCTTCGACGAGACGTTCGAGACCTTCTTCGCGCGTGACCAGTTGCGGTTCGAGCCGCCGCCGCAGGGCGAGGGCGACCCGATGGACGGCCTGCCCGAAGAGGCGGCGCAGTCGGAGCTGGCGCGCATGCTGCTGGAAGGCGACGCCTCCGGCCTTTCCCAGGCCATGGAGGAAGCGGCCGAGCGGGCCCAGGTCTCGCAGATCCGCCTGACCACCCAGCGCTCGCGCCTGACCCGGCGGCTACTTGAAGAGATGGGCCTCTCCGAGATCGAGGCGATCATCAATGCGGCCCGCAAGCTGGAAGGCGGCGGCGACGCGGCCGACCGGCTGGAACTCGGCAAGCGGCGGCTGACCGAAGAGGCCCAGCGCTACGTCGAGCGCCAGCACGGGCTATATGCGTCCGGCTCAGGCAAGATGCTCCGCGAGGAGATGCTGGCCCGCAAGGCGCTGAACGCCGAGGGCGGCATCGACCCGGTGGACCAGGCCGTCATGCAGGCCCTGGTCAAGAAGATGGCCAAGCGCCTGGCCGACCGCTATTCGCGCCGCCGCAACCGGGCCAAGAAGGGCCATATGGACGTGCGCCGCACCCTGCGCAAATCCATGCCCTACGGCGGCATGCCCTTCGAAGTCATCTGGAAGACCGAGAAGATCGACAAGCCGTCGATCGTCTGCATCTGCGACGTCTCCAAGTCCGTCGCCGCCGCGGCCCAGTTCCTGCTGACCTTCCTCTATTCGCTGAACGAGGTGGTCGACCGGCTCGAGGCCTATGCCTTCTCAGGCCGCCTGATCAGCGTCAACGACATCCTCGACGACGAGCACATCGACGGCGCCATCTTCCAGGTGCTGCGCAAGATCGGCTTCCAGCAGACCGACTACGGAAAGTCGCTGGAAGACTTCTGCGAGAACCATCTCGATCACGTCGACCGGCACACCACCGTGATCTTCCTGGGTGATGGGCGGTCGAACTATGCCGATCCGCGCCTGGACCTGATGGCGACGATCCACAATCGGGCCCGCTCGGTGATCTGGCTCAACCCCGAACCGGAAAGCTACTGGACCCAGGGCGACAGCGTCATGCACCGCTACGAGCGGTTCTGCCACGTGGCCAAGACCTGCAACACGCTCGGCCAGTTGGAGCGGATCATCGAGGACGTGCTGAGGACCTACGTGCCGCACTGATCGGCGGCGCGCAGGTCACCAGCTATCGATCCAGCGTAGCTTCTTCTCGGTCCGCTGGGGCAGCGGCGGCAGGGACTTCAGCCCCGCCAGCACCCAGCGGCGGGTGTCGGCGGGGTCGATGACGTCGTCGAGCGAGGGCCTCATCGCCTGGGACAGCGCCTTGCCGCGGGCGTAGGCGGCAGCGACCATCTCGTCGAATTTCGCCTTCCGGGCGACAGGGTCCTCGATCGCCGCCAGCTCGTTGCGGTAGCCGAGCTTGACCGAGCCCTCCAGGCCCATGCCGCCGAACTCGCCAGTCGGCCAGGAGACCGTGAACATCGCCCCCTGATAGGATCCGCCGGTCATGGCGATGGCGCCGAGCCCGTAGCTCTTGCGCAGGATCACCGAGAAGATCGGCACGGTCAGATTCGCCCCGATCACGAACAGCCGCGAGCAGTGGCGGATCAGGGCGGTCTTCTCCGCCTCCGGCCCGACCATGTTGCCAGGCGTATCGGAGAGCGACAGCACCGGGATGCCGAAGGCTTCGCACAGCTGCAGGAAGCGCGCGGCCTTGTCCGAGGCGTCGGAATCAATGGCGCCGCCCAGATGCTGCGGATTGTTGGCGAAGACGCCCACCGGCCGCCCCTCGACGCGGATGAAGGCGGTGACCATGGCCAGGCCGAACCTCGGCCGCAGCTCCAGAACGGAACCCTCGTCGGCGATCAGCCCGATGACCTTGCGGATATCGTAGACCCGCAGGCGGTTCTCCGGGATCGCCTGGCGCAGCAGCCGCTGGTCGGCGCAGGACCATTCCTTCACCGCCCCCTGAAAATAGGAGAGGTACTGCTTGGCCAGGCGCACGGCGTCGGCCTCGTCCTCGGCCAGGACGTCGATGGTGCCGTTCTCCTGCATCACCTTGATCGGGCCGATCTCCTCGGGGCGGAAGACACCCAGCCCGCCGCCCTCCACCATCGCCGGCCCGCCCATGCCCAGCGCCGAGTCCTTCGTGGCGATGATGACGTCGCAGCAGCCGAGGATCGCGGCGTTGCCCGCAAAGCAGCGACCCGAATTGATCCCCACCAGTGGAACCGCTCCCGAGAGCCGGCCCCAGAATTCGAAGCCGCGGATGAAGCCGCCACCCTCGGTGTCGCCTGGACGCCCGCCCCCGCCTTCGGTGAAGAACACCGTGGGCAAACGCCAGCGGGCGGCGATCTCGCTCATCCGGTCGAGCTTTTCGTGGTTGTGCGCGCCCTGGGTGCCCGCCAGCACCGTGTAGTCGTACGCCATCACCGCGACCCGGGACTTCTCCTCCGGGAAGCGGTCGCCGTTGACCGAGCCCAGGCCCATGACCATGCCGTCGGCCGGAGTCTGCTCGATCAGTTCCTGGACCGTGTTGCGACGACGGCGAGCGGCTACCACCAGCGGGCCGTACTCGGTGAAGCTGCCGGGGTCACAGAGATCGGTGATGTTCTCGCGGGTCGTGCGCTGGCCCGTCTTGCGCCGCCGCGCCACCGCGTCCGGGCGCGCTTCGTCGAGCGCGAAGCGATGGCGTTCCATTACTTCGGCCAGGTCGGGACGTATATGGTCGAGGTCGACCTCCTCCTCCGCCGCCAGCGCCGCGCCCTCTACGGCGGCAGGCCGCACGAAAGCCATGGCGTGTCCCTCGAAGACCGTATCGCCTTCATCGACGGTGACGAGGCGGACGATGCCGGAGACGTCGGCCGATACGACGTGCTCCATCTTCATCGCCTCCATGACGAAGAGCGGCTGGCCCTCTCGGACCTCGTCGCCGTCCTTGGCCATCACCCCGATGACCGTGCCTTGCAGCGGCGCGCGGACCGCGCGCGCGCCTTCAGGCCCCTCGACCTCCGGCGCTCTCTCCGGAACATCCACGACCGCCCTGCCGTGGTTGAGCACCGCCAGGGGGTCGGAAGCATCGACCTGGGCGCCTGCCCGCCTGACCCCAGGCGCCGGGGTCTCAAAATAGAGCTTGGGCGCAGGGGCGGCCGTGGCGAGTTCGGCGACCCGCTCCTCGATGAAACGGGTATGGACCTCGCCGGTCAGCGCCGCTGGGTGCGCCAGCAGCCCTTGGAGAAACTCGATATTGGTCGGCGCGCCGGCGATCTTGAACTCCGAGAGCGCGCGCCGCGCCTTGGCGGCGGCGGCCCCGAGATCAGGGCCGTGGACGATCAGCTTGGCCAGCAGCGAATCGAACCGGGCGCTGGTGCGGTAGCCCGCATAGCCAAAGCCATCGACGCGCACGCCAGGCCCCGAGGGCGGCTCGTAAGCCGAGAGCACCCCGCCTGACGGCTTGGCTGAGCCATCGGGGTTCATCGTCTCGAGGTTGACCCGCGCCTGGATGGCGCAGCCGCGCGGCTTGGGAACCTCCGCCTGTGTCAGGCCCAGATCGGCCAATGAGCGACCACGGGCGACCTCGATCTGCAGGCGCACGAGATCCAGACCGGTCACCTCCTCGGTGACCGTATGCTCGACCTGCAGGCGAGGATTGGCCTCGATGAACACGGCCCGCTCGCCGTCGACCAGGAACTCCACCGTACCGAGGCTGCGATAGCCCGCGGCGCGCCCCAAGGCGACGGCCGCCTCGAACAGGCGCTCTCGCAGCTCCGGCGCCAGCGTGGAGGCGGGCGCGATCTCGACCACCTTCTGGCGCTGGCGCTGCAGGCTGCATTCGCGGTCCCAGAGGTGCGAGACGACCTGGCCGTCGCCGACGATCTGCACCTCGATATGCCGGGCGCGGGGAAGGAACTCCTCGACATAGAGAGAGCCGTCGCCGAAGGCGGCCTGCGCCTCGGAGGCGCAGCGTTCGAACGCTTCCGTAAGTTCGGCCTCGGTGCGGACCGGCCGCATCCCCCGCCCGCCGCCGCCCGCCACCGCCTTGATCATCACCACGCCGCCCGGACCCAGATCGCGGAAGAAGGCGCGGGCGTCCGCCAGGCTCGCTCCGCCCTCGATCCCGGCGAGGATGGGAACCTCGTGCGCCGCCGCCAGAGCGCGGGCTCGCCCCTTGTCGCCGAAGAGCTCGAGGGCTGCAGGGGGAGGGCCGACGAAGGTGACATCCGCCGTCTCGCAGGCCCGTGCGAAGGTCGCATTCTCCGAGAGGAAGCCGTAGCCGGGATGCACCGCATCGCAGCCGCGCTCGCGCGCGATCGCCAAAATCCGCTCCCCGTCCAGATAGGCCGCGGGACCTGCGCCGCTCAGGACCTGCGCGTCGTCCGAGGTGCGAACGTGCAAGGCGCTGGCGTCGTCGCTGGAATAGACCGCCAGGGTCTCCACGCCCATCTCGGCGGCGGTGCGGGCGATGCGAATGGAGATCTCGCCGCGATTGGCGATCAGCAGCTTCTTCACGTCGGACGTTCCCTCAGGCTTTTCTCCCACTTTGCCCGGGCGCCGTGAGGGACGTCTACGCCTGGCGGGAGAGCAATCCTTCGAAGAACGGCCGCACATAGAGGGCCGCGGCGGTGTGCGGGGTTACCCCTTGCGCCCAGTTCTGCAATTCGGCGGCGGCGTTGATCATCGCGGTCAGCATCTGGGCGGCGATGTTCACGTCGATCGGCCGCAAGGACCCATCGGCCACCCCGTCGGAGATCAGCGAGGCGAAGCGATCGGATATCCGGTCGAACTTGGCGACAAGTTGGGGGCGCAAGGCTTCGGGCGCCGAGCTCAGCGCCGAGGCCCGCAGCAGCGGCGCATTGCCGGTCATCTGGTACTCCACCAGGGCGGTGGCAACCGTAGCTAAGGTCTGGAAGCCGTCGCCCGAAGCGGCCTCGGCCTGACGGATCGCCCGGCGCATGACGTCGAAGGTCCGCTCGAAGCAGGCGACGACCAGTTCGTCCTTGGTCTCGTGGTGGTGGTAGAAGGCGCCCTTGGTCACGTTGAGCCGCGCCGAGATCTTCTCGACCGAAGCCCCCAGATAACCCTGCTCGTTGATGAGCTGGGTGGCGGCGCGCAGGAACAGCTCCTTCGAGGCCTCGGTCTCCTGGCTCTCGGCGATCAGGCTTGGCAGGGCGACCGGATTCCAGGCCGAGTCCGGCGCCAGCAGACCGTCGGCCATGATCGAATGAACGCGATGCGAGACCCGGGCGAAGTCGTCGGGATCGTAGCGATGCAGCCAGACCACTGCCCACAGGACCTCGGAGATCAGCAGATGCGCCCTGGCGCCGAGGGACGGCCACGAGAGCCCGTGGGTCTCGGGTCCCGCCAGCAGGCTGCGGATCTTGCGGAACATGTCGACAAAGGCCGCATTGACCGGCGCGTGATTGAGGCCGCGCACATCGTTGAAGGTGGCGATGGCGTCGGCCTCGCCGAGCAGCATCCGGCGGCGATAGTCGAAATAGGCGTCGAGGAAGAGCTTCAGGCGCTCCCGCACGCTCTCCCCGGTCTCGCCGATCGCGGCCAGTTCCTTGAAACGGCCGATCCCGTCGAGGAAGCAGGCCGCCGCCAGGTCTTCCTTGTTCTTGAAGTAGTAGACGACTCCCGTCGGAACGAGATCCAGTCGGGCCGCTACGTCCGCGAGGGTCATCCCGCGGACTCCCTTACGGTTGAGTACCTGCACCGCCGAAGAAACGATAGCGTTCTTTCGTTGTTCGAAACGTTTTGTCGGCGCGCGGTTTATCGTCATCTTGCGACCTGGATACCGCGCCCCCGACGCTCTGAACAACCTTTACTGTCAAGTTGACTTAAGAAACTCAGGGTCGATCGGTAATTCACGGATTCTCTTGCCCGTCGCCGCGAAGATCGCGTTGCAGAGGGCCGGGATGACGGGCGGCAAGGCGGGCTCGCCGAGCCCGGTCGGAGAGTTGTCCGATTTGATGAAGTGGGTCTCGACCGGCGGCGCCTCGTTGATCCGCATCAGGGCGTAGTCGGTGAAGTTGCTTTCCACCGCCGCACCGTTCTCGATGGTGATCTTCTGGCGGAGGGCCGCGGAGATGCCGTCCAGCGCGGAGCCTTCGATCTGGTTGAGCGCGCCGAAGGGATTGATGATCTGCCGGCCGACGTCGGCCGCGACCCAGACCTTCACCGGCTTGACCGCCCCTTCCGGAGAGACCGAGACCTCGACCACTTCGGCGAAATAGCCGAGGTGGCTATAGTGGAAGGCGACGCCAAGGCCCGATCCCTTCGGCAGCTTGCGGCCCCAGCCGGACTTCTCCGCGGCCAGCTTCACCACCGCGGCCATGCGCCCAGCCGCGTAGGCCGAACCCTTCTCGCCCACGACGGCCTGATCGCCGAGCAGCTTCAGGCGGAAGGCCACCGGATCGGCGCCGGCGGCGTGCGCCAGCTCGTCGATGAAGGACTGCACGACGAAGGCGATGGCGTTCGAGCCCGGCGCGCGCAGCGGGCCGGCCGGAACGCCGCACGGCATCATCGAGAGGTCGTAGCGGTAATTGGGCACGAACCGCGCCGGGAACTCGGTAGGCGCCATGCCGGCGCTGCGCGAAGGCGTTCCGTTCTCGCCGAGGGTGACGAAGTGATCGTGCCAGGCAGTCACCTGGCCGTCGGCCGAAACCCCGCCCTTCAGGAAGTGCCAGCCGGCCGGGCGGTAGAGGTCGTGACGCATGTCGTCTTCACGCGTCCACAGCAGCTTCACCGGCGCGCCGGCCTGGCGTGAGATCCAGGCGGCCTCGACCATGTAGTCGTTGCTGAGCCGGCGACCGAAGCCGCCGCCGCAGCGGATCATGTGGATGGTGATCGCTTCGGGCGCGATGGCGAGGGTCTTGGCGACGAGCTGGCGTCCCGGTTCGGGGTTCTGGGTCGGGGCCCAGATCTCGACCTTACCGTCCTTGAAGTGGGCGGTGCAGTTCTGCGGCTCAAGGTTGGCGTGCGAGATGAACGGATAGGCGTAGGCCGCCTCGACGGTCTTGGCCGCACCCTTCATCGCCGTCGCGACGTCGCCGTCGTTGCGCTCGGTCTTGCCCGGCGCGCCCTTCGAGAGGTGCACGGCCTCGGCCGCGAAGCCGGCCGACGATTGCTTGGCCGTCGGGTGGTCGGCCCACTTGGTGTTGAGCTTGTCGCGGCCCTTGCGGGCGGTCCACCAGCTATCGGCCACCACGGCCACGCCAGGCAGCAGGCCGTCGAGCGCCGCGCCCACGCCCTCCACCACGAAGGCGTCCTTCACGCCCTTCACCGACTTGGCGGCGGCGAGGTCCGCGCTCGCCACCTTGGCCCCGAAGACAGGCGCCTTCTCATAGGTGGCGAACAGCATGTCCGGTACGACGACGTCGATGCCGAACAGCGGCTGGCCGGTCACGATAGCCTGGGTGTCGACCTGGGCGATCGGCTTACCGATGATCTTGTAATCCTTGGGGTCCTTCAGCCGGACCGTCTTCAGGTCCGGCGCAGGAACCGACGCGGCCTTCGCGGCCAGGGAGCCGTAGGTCGCTTTGCGGCCCGAGGCCTTGTGGTGGACGACGCCCGAGGCGGTCGTGCATTCGGTGGCCGGCACGCCCCAGCCCTGGGCCGCGGCGGCGATCAGCATGACGCGCGCGCCGGCCCCAACCCGGCGCAGCTCGTCCCAGTGCAGGGGAGTCGCCATGCTGCCGCCCGCGAACTGCCGGCCGTAAGTGACGGGGTCGTTCATCGCCGTCCGGGTTCGGACCTGGCTCCAGTCGACGTCCAGCTCCTCGGCGATCAGCATCGGCAGCATGGTCTTGATGCCCTGGCCGATCTCCGGGTTCTTGGCGACGATGGTCACCGTCTCGTCCGGCGCGACCTGCACATAAGCGTTGAGCGCGCCCTGGCCGAGGTTCTCCGCCGCCCCGGCCTTGCCGGCGACGCTGAAAGAAATGACCAGGCCCGCGCCGGCCAGAACCTGGCGGCGGGAAGCTTCGATGTTTTGCGAACCGTCGGCCATCTTACGCCTCCGCCTTCTGGCCCGAGGCCTTCTTGATCGCCGCCCGGATGCGGAGATAGGTCGCGCAACGGCAGATGTTGCCGCTCATGGCGTCGTCGATGTCGGCGTCCGAGGGGGCGGGGTTGGAGGCCAGCAGGGCGGTGGCCGACATGATCTGGCCGGCCTGGCAGTAGCCGCACTGGGCCACGTCGAGTTCGCCCCAGGCCTCCTGGACCTTCTTGCCGACCGGGCTGGCGCCCACGCCTTCGACGGTCACGATCTTGGCCGCGCCGACGCTTTCCACCGGCAGCACGCAGGAGCGGACCGGGGTGCCGTCCAGGTGGACGGTGCAGGCTCCGCATTGGGCGACGCCGCAGCCGTACTTCGGTCCCAGGACCCCCAGGGTGTCCCGCAGCACCCAGAGCAGGGGCGTATCGCCCTCGACATCGGCCGAGCGCATGCGGCCGTTCACGTTCAACTCGAAGGCCATCAGAGACCCCTCTCCCAAAGCGTCGCTGCCCGACAAACTAAGGGCTCCGATGGAGGGCGAGCAAGCGCGAACGGGAAGGACCATCATCGCGCACCAACAGCCGTCAAGCGCGGCCAAGATAAAATATTAACTCAATGTAATTACGTTAAATCGACGTCATTACTCGGACTTAACAAGACTATCTGCAGAATACGAACTACCAATTTGCTCACCGGCGACCAGCAACGCCACAGATGAATTGGGAGAGTTCAGATGTTCAAGTTCAGCACCACCCTCGCCAGCATCGCCACCCTGACCCTGGCGACCGTTCCGGCCCTCGCCTTGGCCACCGGCGCCCACGCCGCGCCGGCCGTGGTGAAGGTTTCCGACATCGATTTCGGTTCGGCGCACGGCGCGCGCACCCTGGAGAAGCGCATCAACGCCGCGGTTCAGGATGTCTGCGACGCCGATGGCCGCACCTCGCTGGGAACCCGGGCGGCCTGCGCCGAAGGCGTGCGCTCCGAGGCCAGGGACCAGATCGCCCAGTTCGCAGCCCAGACCCCCGCGACCCACTTGGCCCGCCGCTGAGCCACAGTCCCCTCCCCCTCTCAGCGAAGGCCGAAGGCCCGCCAGCACATGGCGGGCCTTTTCGCGTCAGCGGGCGCCGGCGGCCTGCATGATCCTGTCGGAAGAAGGGCGCCCGGCCAGGCCGTCCGCAGGGGCTACGGTGATCCGCATCTCGTTGCCGAGCACCTGGGCCGAGGGCTTGCGTCCCTCGACCAGCTTCACCTTCGTAAAGCGTCGCAGCAGATTGCGCCCGTCCGGCCGCCGCGACATGCGCACCACCGCCTCGGCCGCGACGCTGGCGGCGTCCGCCACCACCGCCGAAGACGCCGGCGAGGCGTCGGCCTCGAAGGGGATCAGCCGGCGGGCGGCGCGGGTGGCGCGGGCGCTCGCCTGGGCAAGTCGCTCCAGCAGGACCTGGGGGCTCAACGACGGCAGGCGCAGGGCCGCCCCGCCCCCGAGCAGGGCCGCGGGCGAACCGCCAGGCCGGCTGGGCGTGAAGACCGTTAGCCCGCCCAGTCGCGTGGCCCGCAGCATCGGCTCGCCCAGATCGTTCTTGTAGATCACGTCGCCGCGCGGCGCAGGGTGTGGACGCAGGGCCCAGATTTCGGGGCTGTCGTCGAACTTCAGATAGACCCGGGTGGTGCTGCGATCGAGGATGAAGGCGTCGCCGTCCTCGCTGACATAGCGGGCGATCGGCGGGCTGATCGGGCGGCCAGGCGTTCCCCTGCCGCCGAACAAGCCTTCGCGCAGGCTCTGGGGACCGGCGGCCGCGGCAGGCGAGGCGCAGCCGACACTCAACGCCGCGGCGAGCGCCGCGACGACGAGAGGCAGGCACGCTGACGCCGATCTTTCGCTCACCATCGAGCTGAGCAGATGCCCTTTGAGTGGGGCGCTTTTTGGACGCCTAACAAGCTTAGCCGGCCATGTACTGGCCGCCATTCAGCGACAATGTCGACCCGGTCACATAGCCCGCATGTTCGCCGGCGAGGAACGCCACCATGTCGGCGATCTCCTCGCCTTTCCCAAGCCTGCCAACGGGAATCTGGCTGATGATCGAGGCCAGCACCGCTTCCGGGACCGCCTGGACCATTTCGGTGTCGATATAGCCGGGGGCGATGCAATTCACGGTTACGCCCTTGGCGGCGTTCTCCAGGGCCAACGCTTTTGTGAAGCCGATGACGCCGGCCTTGGCCGCCGAATAGTTGGCCTGGCCCATCTGGCCCTTCTGGCCGTTGATCGAGGAGATGTTGATCACACGGCCCCAACCGCGCTCGCGCATGCCCTCGATCACATGCCGGGTCATGTTGAAGACCGAGTCCATATTGACCCGGATGACGTCCGACCATTGCTCCGGGGTCATCTTGTGGAACATGCCGTCCCGTGTGATGCCGGCGTTGTTGACCAGCACGTCGACCGGCCCCAGTTCGCCGCGCACCAGCTCGACCGCCTGTCGGCAGTCTTCGAAACTGCCGACATTGCCCTTCACGACCATGACGCCAAGGTCGCGGACGACCGCCTGGGCCGCCTCCTCGTTGCCGGAATATCCCGCCGCGACCTTGAAGCCGTCGGCCTTCAGCCGCTCGACGATGGCCCGGCCGATGCCGCGGGTTCCCCCGGTAACGAACGCCACTCTGGCCATCAGGCCGCCTCCCGCTGCAAATGACGACGGTTCATCCGCCGCTCCCGAAAGATCGTCAGGCGCGCTCCACGCACATGGCCACGCCCATGCCGCCGCCGATGCACAGGGTCGCGAGCCCCTTCTTGGCGCCCGAGCGCTGCATCTCGTGGACCAGGGTGGTCAGGATGCGGGCCCCCGACGCGCCGATCGGGTGGCCGATGGCGATGGCCCCGCCGTTGACGTTGACCTTCGCCGGATCGAGCCCGAGTTCGCGCACCACGCAGAGCGACTGCGCTGCGAAGGCCTCGTTGGATTCCACCAGGTCGAGGTCGCCGACGGACCAGCCAGCCCGTTCCAACGCCTTGCGGGCGGCCGGGATCGGGCCGGTGCCCATGATTTCCGGCTCGACCCCGGCGTTCGCCCAGGAGGCGATCCGCGCCAGCGGCTTCAGGCCACGCTTTTCGGCCTCGGCCGCGCTCATCAGCACCAGGGCCGCAGCGCCGTCATTGATCCCCGAGGCGTTCGCCGCGGTGACGGTGCCGTCCTTGGCGAAGGCCGGACGCAGGCCCGCCACGCTCTCCAGCGTCACGCCGTGGCGGACGTACTCGTCCTGGTCGACCACGGTGTCGCCCTTGCGGCCCTTGATCGTGACCGGGACGATCTCGCCGGCGAACCTGCCGGCCTTCTGCGCGGCCTCGGCCTTGTTCTGGCTGGCGACGGCGAACTGGTCCTGTTCCTCGCGGGTGATCTGCCAGCGGGAGGCGATGTTCTCGGCGGTCTGGCCCATGTGGTAGCCGTGGAAGGCGTCCCACAGGCCGTCCTTGATCATGGTGTCGACCAGGGCGAGGTCGCCCATCTTCTGGCCCGAACGGAGCTGCTGGGCGTGAGGCGCCTGGCTCATGCTCTCCTGGCCGCCGGCCACCACGACGGAGGCCGAGCCGTCGGCGATCTGCTGGGCCGCCAGGGCGACGGCCCGCAGGCCCGAACCGCAAAGCTGGTTGAGGCTCCAGGCCGGGCTTTCCACCGGGATGCCTGCGTTCACCGCGGCCTGACGGGCCGGTCCCTGGCCGGCGCCGGCCTGCAGCACCTGTCCCATGATCACCTCGCCGACATCGGCCGGGGTGATGCCGGCGCGCTCGACCGCGGCGACGATGGCGACCTTGCCGAGTTCATGCGCGGGCAGGCTGGAAAGCGCCCCGTTGAACGATCCGACCGGGGTGCGCGCGGCCGAGACGATGACGACGTCGCTCATGGGGGACTCCTCAATTCTGCAAGCCCCATCTATCGATAATGGGTGAAGGTTGAGCAAGGGGGCGCGCGCAAACGGCCTGGGATTTGCGAAGGCCCTCGCATCCGCGATACTGCGGTGCAAGAATGAGAATCCGCTGCATCGAGAGCGGGCTGAGAGAGGATTGCGGGATGGCAGACACCCAGGGATCCGACGACGGCCGCGTCGTCATCAAGAAGTACGCGAACCGCCGCCTCTACAACACGGCCTCGTCCTCGTACGTCACGCTCGAACACCTGTCCGACATGGTGAAGCAGGGCGTGGATTTCGTGGTCTATGACGCCAAGACCAACGAGGACATCACCCGCACCGTCCTGACCCAGATCATCTTCGAGGAAGAGAGCCGCGAGGGGCAGAACCTGCTGCCGATCCAGTTCCTTCGCCAGTTGATCGGCTTCTACGGCAATTCGATGCAGGCCTTCCTGCCGAGCTATCTGGAACTCTCGCTGGCCACCTTCGCCGAGCAGCAGGAGCGGATGCGCGCCCAGTTCGCCAATATCGGCCAGGGCGGCGGCCTCGGGGCCGCCTACGAGGAGCAGATCCGGCAGAACCTGGCCATGTTCGACCGGGCGATGAAGATGTTCTCGCCCTTCGCCTACACGCGCCCTGAAGAGCCCGCTCCGCCGCCCAAGCCGGCTGAGCCGGCGGCCAGCGACGAAACCCTGACCGCGCTCAAGAAGCAGATGGCCGAGATGCAGGCCCAGATCGAGAAGCTGGCCAAGCGCTGATGACCCTGCCCATCGATCCCGTCAGGCGATCCGGCGCCGTTCGTCGGGTCAGGCGTTCGGAGGCGGCCGCGCGCGCGGCCGCCGACCGCAGCGTGCCGGCGATCCATGAGCCCCCTCCCCCGCCGGCGATAGCCCGCCCGGGCCCGCCGGAGACCGCTTTCACGGCGCACCTTCTGGGCCAGGAGGGCCAGCGGCGCGGCCTGCGCGGCGGGCGCGAAGTCCTTGATGGCGCCCGCAGGCTCTATAACCGTATCGAATATTCCGGCGCCGCCGACCGGCGCGCGCCAAAGGGCCGCCTGGCGCGGACCAAGATCTAGCGGGGCGCGGTCAGGCGCCTGATTTCCGCCTCCAAGGCCGCGACCTTCTTCTCCAGCGCAAGAACCCGTCCTGCCAGGTCCGATTGGCCCGGCGTCGGCGTCGACACGCCGGCGCGGTCGGCGATCTCGGGCGCCGGCGTTCCCAGGAGATCGGCGAAAATGCCTACCTCCTCGGCGGAAAGTTCCCTCTGGTCCTTGAACACGAGGGCCAGCTCGGCCTCGGTCATGCCGGCCGCCGCGGCCATGATCCGCTGGTTCAGGCCGCGTTCGACCAGTTTTTCCTCGAACCACTGACGATCGAAAAACAACGCCATCAGCAGCTCCGCTCCTGGCGCCGGTCTTGCTTAACCAGGCCTGAAACCACCTCGGACAGGCCGCCCATGTTCGCCATCGCCACCCGCATCTTCGACCTGGCCGTCGTCACCCTGATCTTCTCTGTTCTGACCTAGGGGACGTCCTGCCCGAAATCGACGTCCCGCCGCGCCGAGACGATCGTAACGATGAAGCCGGCCAGCACGTCCAGCAACACCATGACCGTCAGCAGGAAGAAGGTCGAGGTCGCGAAGGCGGGCGCCAGCAGGAACTCCACCAGGCAGCCGACGAAGAGCAGCATCGAGAGCGCGTGATTGACGATCACCGTCCGGCGGCTGGTGGTGGATTTCAGCAGCTCGATGAACAGCACGACCAAGCCGGCGAGCAGCAGCAGGTCGCCCAGGGTCACCGGCCAATCCACGCCGGTGTTCATCGAAAAGGAGAACAGCGGCTCGCTCATCCGGATCGAGGCTTCCTGCGAGCGGAAGCCTCCGGCCAGGGCCAGGATCGCCAGGTTGTAGGCCAGGACCGGCAAGGCCAGCAGCGGGAGCGCCGCGAACATCGAAACCCCTCCCCCACCGGGATCGAGGAGGAGCTTCCGCTGCTTTTCCAGGCGCGACAAGCCGCTCAGAGCTCCTCGACGGCGCCTGGCAGGCGCGAGCGCGATTGCAGCCACATGACGCCATAAAGGTCCGACAGCGAGGCCCAAAGCCGGCCGAGATTGGTGTACTTCGAGCGACCCGTCTGGCGGTGCCGATGGTTCACCGGCCGGAAGTCCACCTTGTAGCCCTCGCGCATCATCAGCGCCGGCAGATAGCGGTGGATGTGATCGAAATATGGGAGCCGCAGGAAGGCCTCCCGCCGGAACGCCTTCAGGCCGCAACCTGTGTCGTTGGCGGTGTCCTTCAGCAGGCGCTTGCGCACCCCGTTGCCGATGCGCGAGGCCATGCGCTTGGCAGCGCTGTCCTGGCGCTTCACCCGTTCGCCGCCCACCAGGACGAGGTCCGGCGACCCAGCCACCAGCGCGTCCACAAGACCTGGCCCATCGGCCGGATCGTTCTGCCCATCGCCGTCAAGGGTGACGATGACGTCGCCCCGCGCCGCCAGAATGCCAGTGCGGATCGAGCGGCTCTGGCCCGAATTCTTCGCATGCGACAGCACCCGCAACTGTGGGATCTCGTTCTTCAGCGCCGACAGCGCCGCGCGGGTCCCGTCGCGGCTGTGGTCGTCCACGAAGATCATCTCGTAGTCTCGGCCTTCGAAGGCCTTGGCGATCTCGCGGGCGAGGCCGGGCGCCGCGCCCTCCTCGTCGAAAACGGGGACGACCACGGAGATGTGGGGCGGTGATTTGGCCATGCCCCTCCATAGCGGAAAATTCGCCGGGCGGATGCTATCAACTGAAGCATGAGTCTTCAGGCCTATCTCGACCGGTTCGGCCAGGGGTGGCGCGCCCCTGCGGTGGCGGCGTTAATCGCCTTTCTTGCAGGCCTTCCCGGCGTCTTCGCCATGCCGCCGCTGGATCGGGACGAGAGCCGGTTCGCCCAGGCCACCGCCCAGATGCTGGAGACACGCGATTTCGTCGTGATCCGTTTCCAGGACGAACCCCGCTTCAAGAAGCCGGTGGGCATCCACTGGATGCAGGCGGCCAGCGTGGCTCTGTTCTCCGAGGCCGAGGCCCGGGACATCTGGGCCTATCGCCTGCCCTCGCTGCTGGGCGCGATGCTGGCCGCGGCGGCCTGCGCCTGGGGCGCGGCGGCCTTCTTCGGTGGGCCGACGGGCCTGCTGGCCGGCTCCATCCTCGGGGCGACCTTCCTGCTCTCGACTGAGGCCTTCATCGCCAAGACCGACGCGGTCCTGGCCGGGACCACGACCCTCGCGCTCGCCGCCCTGGCGCGGATCTACGCCGCCTCACGAGACGGTCCGCCAGCGGGCGCACTGGTTCGCCTGCTGTTCTGGCTCGGCCTGTCTCTGTCGATCCTGGTGAAGGGACCGGTGGGTCTGATGGTCGTCATCCTCACCGCGCTCGGCCTGTGGGCGTGGGAGCGCAAGGGCGGCTGGCTCAAGGGAATGTCCTGGACCTGGGGCCTCATCCTCATGGCGGCGATCGTCGGCCCCTGGGCCGCGGCCGTCACCGTGGCCACCGACGGCGGCTTCTGGACGACCGCCTTCGGCGCCGACCTCGCGCCCAAGCTGGCCGGCGGGCAGGAGAGCCATGGCGCGCCGCCCGGCTACCACACCCTGCTGACCCCGCTGCTGATCTTCCCCGGCGCGGTGCTGCTGCCGGCCGCCCTGGCCTTCGCCTGGCGCCAGCGCAAGGAGCCCGGCGTCCGCTTCGCCATCTGCTGGCTGGTCCCCTCGTTCCTGGTCTTCGAGGCCATGCCGACCAAGCTGGTGCACTACACCCTGCCGACCTATGGCGCCCTGGCCTGGTTGATGGCGGCCGCCGTCACGCGGGACCAGGTCGGCCCGATCGCCCGCTGGATCGGAATTATCCTCTCGGCCCTGGTCGGCGTCGCCCTCGGCGCTGGGGTCTTCTATCTCTACGGCGAGTACGGCGATCCGAGCGACCTGCCGGCCACCATCGCCACAGCCCTGCTTCTGGCCGCCGCCGGGATCGCCGGCGCCTACCTGATGTGGCGAGGCGAAGCCCTCAAGGCGATCGCCGCCGCCGGCGCCCTGGCTATCCTGGGCCACGGAGCGCTCGCCGCCGCCCTGGCTCCCCGCCTCGACCCGCTCTGGCTCTCGAAGCGGACGGCGCGGATGCTCGAGGCGGCCAAGCTGCTGCCCCGGCAGGGCTTCACCTCCGCGCCCGTCGCGGTCGCCGGCTACGCCGAGCCCAGCCTTGTCTTTGCACTCGGAACGCCCACCAACCTGGGCGGCGTCGGAGACGCAGTGGACGCCCTGGCGGACAACCGTCCGGCGGTCGTCGAAGGCCGCGAGCAGGCGCAGTTCGAAGCCGCCCTGAAGAGCCGCGAGGTCAAGGCCAGGGAGATCGGCCGGGTCGACGGGCTGAACTACTCCAACGGCGATGACACGACTTTACGGATCTACGCGCCAGCCCCACCTTAGGGACATGACCCGTTTCATCGAGATCGTCGAAGTCGGCCCACGCGACGGGCTGCAGAACGAGAAATCCATCCTGGACGTCGATCAGAAGCTCGACTTCATCGGCCGCCTGCAGGCGGCCGGCGCCAGGCGGATGGAAGTGGTCTCCTTCGTCAATCCGAACCGCGTGCCGCAGATGGCCGGCGCCGAGGAAATCATGGCCGCCCTGCCGGCCGGCCGCGGCCTTTCGCGCATCGGCCTTGTGCTGAACATGCGCGGCTGGGACCGGGCGGTCGCCACCGGCTGCGACGAGGCCAACGTCGTGGTCTGCTCTTCCGACACCTTCGGGATCCGCAACCAGGGCGCCAATGTCGCCGAGCAGGTCGAGGCCATGCACGCCATCGCCGACAAGAAGGCGCAGAGCGGCGGGCCGCCTATTTCCGTGACCTTCTCGACCGCTTTCGGCTGCCCCTTCGACGGCGAGGTGTCCGAGGGCCAGGTGGTGGCCCTGGCTCGCGAGGCCGCGAACGCCAAGGTGGACGAGATCGCCCTGGCCGACACCATCGGCGTGGCCGATCCCTGGACCGTCCGCGCGCGCGTGGAGGCGGTGCGCGAAGTGATCGGCGACATTCCGCTGCGCCTGCACTTCCACGACACCCGCAACACCGGCTTGGCCAACGCCTTCGCCGGCGTGGAGGCCGGGGTGGACATTCTGGACGCCAGTTGCGGCGGGCTCGGCGGCTGCCCGTTCGCGCCCGACGCCACGGGCAACATCGGCACCGAAGATCTCGTCTACATGCTCGAGCGCGCCGGCTTCGAAACCGGCTACGACATCAAGGCGCTGATCGAGACGGCCAAGTGGATGTCAGGAGTGCTGGACAAGCCGATCGCCGCCTCGGTGAGCCGGGCCGGCGTTTTCCCGCAGTAGGGGGCTCGTCAGGCGGCGCGGCCGCGGATGCGCCACATGACCGGCCGGATCACCGCCGTGCAGACGATGATCGGCGAAAGCGCCAGAGCGAGCAGCCTCTCGCCGACGCCTTCCGCACGCTTGCGGAAATAGCGGGCCAGGCCGACGCCCTTGTGGAATTCCACGCGCAGCGGGCTGGCGTGGCTGGTGTGGCCCAGGTGAATGACCTCGGCCTTCGGCTGGAACAACACGATGCCCCCCGCCTGGCGCACGCGCCAGCAGAGGTCCACGTCTTCGACATGCAGGAAGTAGCCTTCGTCGAAGCCCTGGACGATGTCGAAGTCCTCGCGCCGCATGCAGAAGCAAGCGCCTGAAATGGTCGGGACCGCGATCACGCCTTCCGGCGCTGCCTCAGCCTCCCAGTGCACTTCGTAGCGGCGCCAGGCGGGGATGCGGTTCGAGAGCCGGCTCAGGCTGACCAGGGCGCTGATCGGCGTGATGTCGCCACGCCGCGCGCCGCGCTGCTCGGTGCGGTCGGCGTTGAGCACCCGCCCCCCGACCAGGGCCGGGACTGGACGACCTTCGATGGCCCGGGTCAGTTCGGCGATGCAGCCCGGTTGCAGGAAGGCGTCCGGGTTGAGGAAGACGATGACGTCGCTCTTGGCCGCGCGGGCGCCGAGATTGGCGCCCCGCGCGAAGCCGACATTGCCGTGCCCGTGGAGGAGCTTTACGCGAGTATCGGCCTCGGCCAGCCGCTTCAGACGGGCTTCCTCCACGCGCGTCGAACCGTTGTCGACGATCAGGAGTTCGTCCACCAGCGGATCACCGAGCACGCATTCGATGCTCCGCTGCAACGCCTCGCCGGTCATGTAGACGACCATGACCACCGAGACGCTACGCCTGACTTTCAGAAAATCCGGCGTAGGTGCGGGCTCGTACGCGACGATCGGTGCGGCGATGCCGTTCATCCAGCCTCCCTTGCCCCGGCCGCGCTACTCTCGGGCGAAGTCGCCCGAAGCACAGCCTGGCGTGCAACATCCGGCGGACTCGCCTCCAAGGCAAGCCTTCCAGCGGCTTCCTGCAGCGTCAGGATTTCCTGGCGATCGGATCCCAGACGCCTCAAGGCCACCTTCCCCTCTTCGGCCTCGCGCCGTCCGACGACCGCGATCACGGGCGCCTTGGCGAGGCTGTGTTCCCGGATCTTGTAGTTGATCTTCTCGTTCCGAAGATCCGTTTCGACCCGGAGACCGTGGGCGCTCAATTCTTGAGCCACCGCCAAGGCATAATCATCCGCATCTGACGTAATTGTGGCGACCACTACCTGCGTTGGCGCAAGCCAGAGCGGAAACGCCCCTGCGTAGTTTTCGATCAGGACTCCGATGAAGCGCTCGAGCGAACCGCAGATCGCCCGGTGCAGCATCACCGGCCGCTGCTTGGAGCCATCCTCGGCCGTGTATTCGGCGCCCAGGCGGTCGGGCAGCACGTAGTCGAGCTGGATCGTGCCACACGTCCACGTCCGGCCGATGGAGTCCTTGAGCACCCAGTCCAGCTTCGGCGCATAGAAGGCGCCGTCGCCCTCGGCGATCACCGGCTCGACGCCGGCCTTGCGCGCGGCGGCCAGCATCTGCGCCTCGGCCTTGTCCCAGAACTCGTCGCTGCCGGCGCGGACTTCCGGGCGCGTGGCCAGCGCGATGTGGTCGCGTTCCAGGCCGAAGTCGGCGTGGATCGAGTTGGCCAACTCGATGAACTTCGCCGTCTCCTCCTCGATCTGGTCCTCGCGGCAGAAGATGTGGGCGTCGTCCTGCGTGAAGGCGCGCACCCGCATCAGGCCATGCAGCGAGCCGGACGGCTCGTAACGGTGGCAGGCGCCGAACTCGGCCATGCGCAGCGGCAGGTCGCGATAGGACTTCTGGCCGAACTTGAAGATCTGCACGTGGCCCGGGCAGTTCATCGGTTTCAGGGAGAGCTCTTCGCCCTCCACCGTCTCGCAGACGAACATGTTGGGGCGGTACTTGTCCCAGTGGCCGGACTTCTCCCAGAAGATTCGGTCCAGCACCTGGGGCGTGCGCACCTCCTTGTAGCCGGCCGCATCCAGGCGGCGGCGGACATAGGACTCCACCGTACGCCACAGCGTCAGGCCCTTCTCGTGCCAGAAGACCATGCCCTTGCCCTCTTCCTGCATGTGGAAGAGGTCCATGGCCCGGCCGATCTTGCGGTGGTCGCGGCGCTCGGCCTCTTCCAGGCGCAGCAGGTACGCTTCGAGATCGGCCTCGCTGGCCCAGGCCGTGCCGTAGATGCGCTGGAGCTGGGCGTTGCGATGGTCGCCGCGCCAGTAGGCGCCCGCCAGCTTCATCAGCTTGAAGGCCTTGCCGACCGACTTGGTCGAGGGCAGGTGCGGGCCAAGGCAGAGGTCCTTCCAGTTCCCCTGGCGATAGACCGTGATCGTCTCGTCCTTCGGCAGGTCGGAGATGATCTCGGCCTTGTAGTCCTCGCCGATGGACTTGAAGTGGGCGATGGCCTCGTCGCGATCCCAGACCTCGCGGACGATCTTCTCGTCGCGGTCCACGATCTCCTTCATCCGCTCTTCGATCTTTGCCAGGTCGTCCAGGCTGAAGGGCGTCTCGCGCGCGAAGTCGTAATAGAAGCCGTCCTCGATCGCCGGGCCGATCGTCACCTGCGTGCCAGGGAAAAGTTCCTGGACCGCTTCGGCCATCACGTGGCTGGCGTCGTGGCGGATCGTCTCGAGGGCTTCAGGGCTCTCGCGCGTCAGAATCTCGAAGGCGCCGCCCTTGTCGAGCGGCCGGTCGAGGTCACGCAGCTCGCCGTCCAGCTTGATCAGCACAGCCTTCTTCTCCAGCGACTTGGCGATGGAGGCGGCGACGTCGCGGCCCGTCACGCCGCTTTCGAACTGGCGTCTGGAGCCGTCGGGGAAAATCAGGTCGATCATGTTTCACAGGTCCATGTCCGCGAGGCTGGCTCTTTTCCTTCAGGAGCCTCGTCGCGCGGTCGGGGAACCGGGTCGTAGCCCGCGCTTCCCCAGGGATGACAGCGGCACAACCGCCGGGTCGCGAGCCAGGAGCCGCGAACGGGGCCATGCAGGATCAGGGCCTCGGCCGCATACTCCGAACAGGTCGGGAGGAACCGGCACTGGCGCCCGATCAGGGGCGAAAGCGTCAGCTTGTAGGCGCGCAAGGCGCCGCGGACGCTGGTCTCATAGAGGTTCATGCCGGCTCGCGGACGTCCGATTTGGCCGCAGCGATTACGCCGCACAGCCTTGAGGATCAAGCCACGCCGGCGCGGCTAGTTCGTTCCACGGCGCGGCGGACAGCCTCGGCCGCAGCCTCGAACGCCAGAAGCGTGGAGGCGTGGCGGGCGGGATAGTCTTTCACCGGGGCCAGCATCGAAAGATCCGAAAAACGTCCATTGGGCGCATCGGCGCCTTGTTTGAGCATAGCACGGAACTGGTCCCGGGCCATCTCGATCTCTGCCAGGCTCGCGCCCACCACATGTTCGCCCAGCACCGCGGCCGAAGCCTGGCCCAGGGCGCAGGCCTTTACGTCCTGCGCGAAGTCGGCGACGCGGTCGCCCTCGACCACGACATCGACGACCACGCGGCTACCACAGAGCTTGGAAACCTTCTCGGCGCTGGCGTCCGGCGCAGGCAGCCGCCCAAGCCGGGGCATGTTGGCCGCCAGCCTCAGAAGCTTCGCCGAATAGAGATCGTCGATCATGAGCCGGATGTAGGGGCTCCGCCCTGCGCGCGCCACGCTTCTTCGGCGCGAGCCTTCAGCGCCTCGTTCATCGCCTGGAAGCCCCGATAGAGGCGCCGCCCGACATGGCGGGCGTGCGTGGGGCCCATCAGGCCGCCGATCAGCTCACCGTTCGAGAAGATCGTGCTGGCCGTGTCCAGTTGCTCCAGTTCGAGGAAGTGGATGGCCGAGACCAGCCCGCCCATCATCCGGACCCGCCAGTGGATCTGGTCGTTCGGCACCCATTCCAGCACCACTGGGTCGAGATGGCGGGCCTGCCCTTCGAGCTGCATCAGCAGATCGAGATGGCCGCCGATGCGGATCGCGCCGTGCGCCTCCGTATAGAGCGGGTTCCAATCGCTCCAGTGCTCGACGTCGTAGAGAATCTCCCAGATCGTCTCGGCCGGCGCCTGGATGCCGATGCGATGTTCGACGCGCACGCCGGACGGTCCGGCCGGCGCCGGCGTCTTGATCTTGAACCCGGCCGCCGCCGTAAACATCGACGGCTTCTGGACCTTTGGGCCTAGGGCCATTGACGCACTCCCAACCCGCTCAGCAGTTCAGAGTCTCGTAGAGATCGTCCCAACGCGGGTTCAACTCCTCAGTGAGCCTGATCTTCCAGGCTCGGTTCCACTTCTTGATCTGGCGTTCCCGGCGAAACGCATATTCGCGCTCCTCGTGGCTCTCATACCAGGCCAGCCGCACGACATTATACTTCGCCGTGAAGCCTCCGTACGCCTTCTCTTTGTGCTTCCATATCCGAGACGCAAGGTCATCAGTATGTCCGCAATAGAGCGTGCCATACGGGCCGCTCGCCAAGAGATAGGTATAGAACGACACCTCGCCCTTCCCCGCTCGTCCCCACGAAGGCGGGAATCCAAGCTGAAGGTCAGACGCGCGCCCCGTTAAGAGCAATCCAGGAACATCAGCCGCATAAATCCCCGCCTTCGCGAGGATGAGCGGCTAGTTCGCCTCCTTGATGCGCCAGGTCGCGCCCGTGGGGCCGTCCATCACCTCGATATTCAACGCGGTGAGCTCGTCGCGGATGCGGTCGGCGGCGGCCCAGTCCTTCGCCGCACGCGCCTCGACACGCTGGACGATCAGGGCTTCGACCTTCTCGCGCAGCTCGTCGGTGACGCCAGCCTGGAACCACGCCTCGGGGTCGCCGAGCAGGAACCCCAGGAGGTTGGCCGCGGCCAGCAGCTCGCCTTTGGCGTGAGCGCGGCCCTTGCCAGTCGCGGTCTCCAGCTTCGAGCCCAGGGCGAAGAGCTCGGCGAAGGCGGCCGGGGTGTTCAGGTCGTCCTGCAGGGCGTTCAGGAACGCCTCGGGCGGCGCGACCTCCTCGGCCTCGACCTCGCTGGAGCGTCGCAGGGCGCCGTAGAGCCGGTCGAGGGCCTTCTTCGACTGCTCGATCAGCTCGCCCGTCCATTCCAGCGGCGCGCGGTAGTGGCCGACCAGCAGCGCCCAGCGCAGCGCCTCGCCGGGCGCCTGGGCGATCAGGTCATGCACCAGCGCCACATTGCCCAGGCTCTTGGACATCTTCTCGGACGCCATGTTCAGGAAGCCGTTGTGCATCCAGTAGTTGGCGTAGCCCTGGCTGTGGTCGTGCCCCGCGCAGACCCCTTGGGCCATTTCGTTCTCATGGTGCGGAAACAGCAGGTCGATGCCCCCGCCGTGGATGTCGATCGGCAGGCCAAGGGTGCGTTCGATCATGGCCGAGCACTCGATGTGCCAGCCCGGACGACCCGGTCCCCAGGGGCTGTCCCAGACCGGCTCGTTCTCCTTGGAGGGCTTCCACAGCACGAAGTCGGCCGGGTGCTGCTTGTAGGGGGCCACATCGACCCGGGCGCCGGCGATCATGTCCTCCAGCGGCTGGCGCGAGAGCTTGCCGTAATCGGAATAGGCCTGAGTATTGAACAGCACGTGGCCTTCGGCGGCGTAGGCGGCGTTGTTGCGCACGAGTTCACCGATCATCGCGATGATCGCGTCCATGGTCTGGGTCGCGCGCGGCTGGTGCGTCGGACGCAGGGCGCCCAGGGTCGCCATGTCGTCGTTGTAGATCGCAAGATAGCGGTCGGTGATGACGTCGATCGCTACGCCTTCCTCAGCCGCCTTCTTGTTGATCTTGTCGTCCACATCCGTGACGTTTGCCGCATAGATGACCGCGTTCTCGCCGTAGAGGTGGCGCAGGAGGCGGAATAGCACGTCGAAGACCACGACGGGCCGGGCGTTGCCGATGTGGGCGTAGTTGTAGACCGTCGGCCCGCAGACATACATCGTCACCCGAGCCGGATCCTTGGGGACGAAGGGCCGCTTTTCGCGGGCCATGGTGTCATAGAGCGTAAGGGCCATAAGGTTCTTCATGAAAACTGGCGCCGTCCTTCTGGAAAACTGACGCCGGGTAACGGTTGCCCGAAAAGGGGTTGGCCCCATATACATTCGGTCCGGCCGCTAGGCCACGGTTCCGTCCGTGGGCAGGTGCGGCCGACCCTAGGGGTGGCACGCGTAATTTCCGGGACCTTCGTCCCGGCGCAACTCAGGCCCCGGAAAGAAACCGCTCTAATATGGACGCTCCCAGTCGCGACCGAACCCTGATCGGCACGTCCGGTCTTGATCTTGAAGCCGTGAAGCGCCCGACGCGCGAAGAGGCGATGGAAGCCGTACGCACGCTGATCGCGTGGGCCGGCGACGATCCCCGCCGCGAAGGCGTGATCGACACCCCCAAGCGGGTCGTTGACGCCTATGCGGAATGGTTCGAGGGCTATCAGCTCGACCCCGCCAAGGAACTCTCACGCACCTTCGAGGACGTGCAAGGCTATGACGACATCGTCATGCTGCGCGACATCGAGGTCGAGAGCCACTGCGAGCACCACATGGCTCCGTTCCTCGGCAAGGCCTATGTGGCCTACATGCCGACCAACCGGGTCGTCGGCATCTCCAAGCTGGCCAAGGTCGTTGAGATCTTCTCCCGCCGCCTGCAGACCCAGGAGACCATGACCCAGCAGATCGCCGATGCGATCACCGACAGCCTGCGTCCTGCGGGGGTGGCGATCCTGATCGACGCGGCCCACCAGTGCATGACCACCCGCGGCGTGCACCACCGCCACGTCTCGACGATCACCACTCAGTTCACCGGCGTCTTCAAGACCGACGCCACCCTGCGCCAGCGCTTCCTCGACTTCGTGAACAAGCGCTAAGCGAGAACGATCGACGGCGGCCCCGCGACGGGGCCGCCGCTTTGTGCTCAAGGGGCTGGCGCGAGGCCCTTGGCCGGCGCCATATGCGTCCATGACCCAGGCCAGCTTTCCCACCGCCCCTGACAAGGCCGCCCTCGAGCGCGGCGAAATCCTCAGCCCCCGATTCGACGCTAATGGCCTGCTGGCCGTTGTCGCGACCCACGCCGAGACGGGCGAGGTCCTGATGTTCGCGCACATGAACGCCGAGGCGCTGGCCCAGACCCTGGAGCTGAGCGAGGCGGTCTATTTCAGCCGTTCCCGCAACGAGATCTGGCACAAGGGCGCGACCAGCGGCCAGATCCAGAAGATCGTCGAGATGCGCATCGATTGCGACCAGGACTGCCTGTGGATCAAGGTCTTGCCGCAGGGCGACGGCGGAGCCTGCCACGTCGGGTTCCGCTCCTGCTTCTACCGCGTCGTCGTCGAGGACGGCAGGCTGGTCGAGCGGCCATGAGCCCGGCCGAGGCGGTCCTCGGCTTCACGGCCGCAGCCGCCGTTCTGACCGTACTCCCGGGCCTGGACACCGCCCTCGTCCTGCGAACCGCGGCGGTCGAGGGTCCCCGGCGGGCCGCCCTCGCCGGCCTGGGCATCGTGATCGGCTGCCTGGTCTGGGGTTCGGCCGTGGCCGTCGGCCTGGGCGCCCTGCTGACCGCCTCGCAAGCGGCCTTCACCGTCCTGAAATGGACGGGCGCGGCCTATCTGCTCTGGCTGGGGATCGGCCTGCTGAGGCGCCCCCGCCGGACCTTCGACCCGGGCGCCGAGGTCGCCGGCCTGACCGGCGGTGAGTTCGACTGGATGCGGCGCGGCCTGATCACCAATCTCCTCAACCCGAAGATCGGCGTCTTCTACATTTCGTTCCTTCCGCAGTTCATGGCGCAGGGCGTGCCGGCCGGGCCGTTCCTGGTCCTGCTGGCCGCGATCCACGGCCTGCTGGGCGCCGCGTGGTTCGCGGCGCTGATCATCGCTACCCAGCCCCTGGCCAAGGCGCTGAGGCGGCCGGGGGTGGTCGCCTGGCTCGATCGGGTCACCGGCGGGGTCTTCATCGCCTTCGCCGCCCGCCTCGCGCTCGGGAAAAACTAGGCCTCGGTCAGGGCCGAGACGCCCGTCGATTCCGGCTTCAATCGGAAGGTTTTCTTCGCATTCGTCTCATAATCCTGCCGATGGATCGTGGAGACGGCCATCAGCTCGGCCTTCGCCTCATCCGACGTCAGGGTAAGCAGCAGGAAGCCCTTGGCATCGTGGTCGCTGAAGACCACATCCCGGCTCGACCGCGCATAGAGGTCGCCGATCGAAAAACTCTTGATCGCATCGCCTGCCCCGGGGCTGGTGACGCCGGTCGTGCCGAACTCGACGGCCACCCGCTGGCCGCCGGCGTCATGCAGTTCGTTGGCCCAGAAGGCGTGGCTGTCGCCGGCCAGGACGATGGCGTGCGCGCCAGCGGCCTTGATCGCCTGATAGACCCGCTCGCGGTCGGCGGGATAGCCGTCCCACATGTCCAGCGAATAGGGCAGCTCAAGCTCGGCCAGGGCGTCCATCTGCGCCATGCGCGGCTCGACGTCGGGATCCACCGCCAGGATCTGCTTCACCCGATCCTCGCCATAGACCTTGGCTACGCTGGCCGCGCCGGTCGAGCCCATGACCACCTCGTTGCCCAGCACCTGCCAGGTCACGCCCGACTTCACCGAATCCGCCAGGCCCTTGGCGAGCCAGGCCTCCTGGGCCGCGCCCATCATCTTGCGCGAGGGATCGGCCAGCTTGGCGCGGAAGGCGGCGACCTTCGCCTGGTCGGTCATGTCCGGCAGGTCGCGCTTGTAGTTGAGCTGCTGGTCGCGGGCGGTGAGACGCGTCTCGACCATGAACAGGCTGAGGAGGTCGCCGAACTGGAAGGCGCGGTTGATGGCCGGACCGCCGTCCACGGGCTCGCGGATCGGCATCCACTCGTAATAGGCCTTGATGGCCCGGGCCTTGCGCGCGTTCCAATCGCCCTCGGCCTGCGGCTGATGGTTCTCGGCGCCCAGCGCATAGGCGTCGTTGGCCGTCTCGTGGTCGTCCCAGACCACGATCCAGGGCGCGCGGGCGTGCGCGGCCTGGAGCTGGGGGTCGGACTTGTACTGGGCGTGGCGGCGACGGTAGTCGGCCAGCGAGACGATCTCGTGCGGCGGGTCGTGCGGCCGCTCGCCCGCGACGGGGGAGTTCATCCCGTAGGTCCCGGGACCGCCGTACTCGTAGATGTAGTCGCCCAGGTGCAGCACCGCGTCCACGCGCGGCAGCTTCGCGATCGCGCCATAGGCGTTGAAGTAGCCGTTCGGGTAGAGCGAGCAGGAGGCGACCGCCAGCACGGCGTCCTTGGTGGGACCTTTCGGCAAGGTCGCCGTCCGGCCCGTCGGCGAGGTCACGCCGTTGGCCTGGAACTCGAAGGTGTAGGCGCGGCCGGGTTCGAGACCCGCCACGTCGACCTTGGCGGTCCAGTCGCGGCCGGGCCCGGTGACGCCCTGCCCGGACCTCGCGCCGCCGGCGCGGCGGTCGACTGGGTTCAGCCGCCAGCTATAGGCGATCTCGCCGGCCTTGGGGTCGGCGGGCGTGATCCGGGTCCAGAGGATGACACGGTCGGCCAGCGGATCGCCTGAGGCCACGCCATGATCGAAGCGCACGGCGCTGGAATAGCGGGCGGGCGCCTGCGCCACGGCCGGCGTCGCAGCGCCCATTCCGAGCAGGGCCAGGGCCCGACGTCGATCCACCCGCATAAGAAGCTCCCCCTCCGCTTGTCGGAGCGGGACCTTAGAAGGTCTGCATGACGGTCCGATGTCGGAGAACCCGCCGGTCCCGGTGAAGATCGGAGCGCGTCGCCGCCCGGTTCCGAGCACGGACGGCGACGAGGGCCCAGCCCCCCAAGAACTCCGATCTTCGCCGGGAACCGGCGGGCGGCAGGCGCGGACGCCCCGACGAAGCGGGACAACTTCGACCGAAGACGGTCCGCGCCTGTGTTCGACACGGAGACGTACGGCCACCGGCCATCGCCTCCGGTCAGGCGGATCGCAGTCAGGACGACGACGAAGCCGCCGCAGGGCCGCTTTCGCAGCTCTGACTACTCGTGGCCAAGCAGGAAACCTGTTGGCTGACCTCGGAAAGCGCATGCGCGCTGGTCGTCAGGGCGATCAGCCCTGCGGCCAGGAATGAGGCGATCGAAAAGCCCAGAGGCAGGTACTTCATGGCGTTCCTCCGCGGCGACTTGTCGCGCCTGTTCTCGTTGGCCGGCTGGAATACGCAGAACGCGGTTCCGTCATCAGTTGCAACGACAGGCGACGACCTGCGCAACCGTTGCAGGAATTTGACGCCCCGGTATGCAACCGTTGCATTTTAACGCTGATCGTTGCATTCAAGGTTGCATCTTCCGCCCCTAATGGGATTATGGGCATGTCATGCACGCCGCGACGCCCTTCTCGGAAAAACTCGACCTGGTGCTGAAGGCGCTCTCGACGAGTCGCGGCCGCCTAGCCGCCGACCTGGGCGTCGACAAATCGCTGGTCGGGCGCTGGGCTTCGGGCGCGGTCACTCCGTCGGCGCACAATCTCGAGAACCTGACGCGGCTGGTGGCCCAGCGGCGCCCTGGCTTCACCATGCTGGACTGGGATCGCGACCTGTCGAGCCTGGCCGAGGTGTTCGGCGTGAAGGCGAACGTCGCGGCCGCGCCCGACCTCAAGGCGAACGGCGAGGCCGCGGGGGGCGGGCTGCCGCTTCCGGGCCTGGACCTTGTACGGATGATGACCGAGCGCCGGGCCGGGACCTACGAGGGGTTCTGGCGCAGCACCCGGCCCTCCATCGCCATGCCCGGCGAGATCTTCCACGACTACGGCATGATCCGGCGCGGGCCCGATGGCCTGCTGCAATTCAAGATGGGCGGCTCGGGCCTGCTGTTCGACGGCTGGCTGATGCCCAACGAGGGCCAGGTCTTCGCGATCCTGTTCGACACGGTCGGCCAGACTCCGGTCTTCCTGATCTTCAACGGCGTCTCGCTGCACAAGGCGCTGCAGCTCGACGGGCTGATCCTGGCGGCCGCCCTGAACGCGGCCCGCACGCCCTCGGCCTATCCGGTGATCCTGGAACGCATCGGCGACCTCACCGGCGATCGGGCCGCGGACGACGCTCATTGCGAGGAGCTGCTGCAGCTCGACACCAAGGCCACCGAGGAGACCGCGCCCGAGGCGGTCCGCAAGCATCTGATCCGCGACATCGGCCCGGCCGCGGTCGCATCCGGCGCGGGCGAGCTTTTTCTGCTCTCGACATGGGCCAACAGCCTTTCCAAGGGCCTGTCTTCTGGTGGACACCTCCAGGGGTGAGCCAGACAGACATCGACGACGAACTCGACGCCCCCGCGGCGGCCGAACAGGCGACCCTGCGCATTGTGAGCATCCCGCCGGAAGCAGCGGGCGGACGCCTGGACAAGGCGCTGGCCGAACATGCCCCGGAACTGTCGCGCGGCCGCATCCAGGCGCTGATGGCCCAGGGCCTGGTCCGCCGGGACGGCAAGGCGCTCTCGGACGCCTCGTCCAAGGCGAGCGCAGGTGACTACGAGCTGCTGATTCCGCCGCCGGCCCCGGCCGAGCCGCAACCGCAGGACATCCCTCTCGCCATCCTCTTCGAGGATGACGATCTGATCGTCATCGACAAGCCGGCCGGCATGGCCGTGCATCCGGCCCCGGGCAGCGAGGACGGCACCCTGGTCAACGCCCTGCTGTTCCACTGCGGGGCGAGCCTCTCGGGAATAGGCGGCGTCGCCCGGCCCGGGATCGTCCACCGGATCGACAAGGACACCTCGGGCGTGATGGTCGCGGCCAAGAGCGACGCCGCGCACCAGGGCCTTTCGAAGCTGTTCGCGAGCCACGATATAGACAGGGTCTACGTGGCCCTCGTCCGAGGCGCGCCTAATCCGCCCAAGGGAACCGTGGAGACGCGGCTGGGCCGTTCGCCCCATGACCGCAAGAAGATCGCCGTCCTGAAGTCCGGCGGCCGCGAGGCGGTGACCCATTATCGCACCGAGCGGACCTTTGGAGGCGGCGATGGTAAGGCGCTGGCCGCTCGCGTGGCCTGCACGCTGGAGACCGGGCGCACCCACCAGATCCGGGTGCACATGGCTTCGAAGGGAACGCCGTGCCTGGGTGACCCGGTCTATGGATCAGGCCCGCCCGCTGCGCCGGTCCGCGAGGCGGTGGCCGCCGCAGGGCTGAAACGCCAGGCCCTGCACGCCGCGGTGCTGGGGTTCATCCATCCCGTGACCGGCCAGGCTCTGAGGTTCGAAAGCCCCCTGCCGGCCGACATGGCGCAATTGGAAGCTATTCTGTCAGCTTTGTAAGAAAGCCTGTGCCCCTGGCGCCTTGAACACGCCAACTTCCCCCTGTAGAAATACCTGAGTTGAGCAGTCGGATTTTTTGGGCCGCGGTTTCTCCCAGACCTGGGCCTTTCGTCAGTCGCAACCAATACCTATCTCAGTGGTTGGAGGGGGCGGACGGTCACGCGCGCCTGTATGGCGCAGCGATCCAGAAGTCCGCCGAGTAAGAAAGGGGATACACATGGCCGCAAACGCGCTTGCCGTGATGTCGCCGGAAGGCGGCCTCAGCCGGTATCTGACCGAGATTCGCAAGTTCCCGATGCTCGCCAAGGACGAGGAGTTCATGCTGGCCAAACGCTGGCGTGAGCACGAGGATCCGGAAGCCGCCCATAAGTTGGTGACCAGTCACCTGCGCCTCGTGGCCAAGATCGCCATGGGCTATCGGGGCTATGGCCTGCCGATCGGGGAAGTGATCTCCGAGGGCAATGTCGGCCTGATGCAAGCGGTGAAGAAGTTCGAGCCGGACAAGGGCTTCCGCCTGGCGACCTACGCCATGTGGTGGATCCGCGCCTCGATCCAGGAATACATCCTGCGATCCTGGAGCCTGGTGAAGATGGGGACCACCGCTGCGCAGAAGAAGCTGTTCTTCAACCTGCGCAAGGCCAAGAGCCAGATCAGCGCCTTCCAGGACGGCGACCTGCTGCCCGAACAGGTCAGCCAGATCGCCACCAAGCTCGGCGTGCTGGACGAGGAGGTCATCTCGATGAACCGCCGCCTGTCCGGGCCGGACGCCTCGCTGAACGCGCCGCTGCGCGTGGACGGCGAGAGCGAATGGCAGGACTGGCTGGAGGACGAGACCGCCGTCAGCCAGGAATCCTACGTCGCCGAGAACCAGGAACGCACCCAGCGCATGACGCTGATGGAAGCGGCGCTGTCGGAACTGTCCGACCGCGAACGCCACATCCTGACCGAGCGCCGGCTGAAGGACAGCCCGACCACCCTTGAGGAACTGGCGGCCGAATACGGCGTCAGCCGCGAGCGGGTTCGCCAGATCGAGGTGCGGGCCTTCGAAAAGCTGCAGAAGTCGGTGACGGCCGCAGCTCGCGACAAGAACCTGGTCGACGCCTAAGGGTTTCGCACAACCGAACGATCCTGCGCCGCGGTCCCGAAGGGCCGCGGCGCTTTTCGTTTCAGGCCGCGCAATCCTTGCCCGAAGCGTCTTTCGACTCGGGTAGGAAGGCGAGCACGTCCGCGGCGTGCCTCGCGATCTCGTCAGGCAGCATGACGCCCGATTGGGCGACGCCGGCGAGATAGCGCTGGAACTCGGCGACCGCCGCCGCCAGCTCCGCATTGTCGGTGACCTGGGCGCCGCGCTGCAGCTCGACGGTCTGGGCCAGCAGGGCTCGCATCGCCTGGTGCGGGTCGGTGGCGGCCGCGGGGATGGCCGAGCGGATGATCTTCAGCGCCTGGCTGATGCGCTGGGCGTCGGGCGTGGCCCCAACGTCGGAGCGCCGCTTGAGCGGGCCGCTGTAGTCGCCGGAATTGAAGCGCCGCCGGTCGGGGCCGACATATTCCACGGCCTCCACCCAGTCGCGGGGATGCAGGGTGACGGCTTCCAGCCGGCGCAGCAGGTCCTTGGCGGTGTAGGGCTTGCGCAGGAACTCGTGCACGCCCGCGTCGCGGGCGGCCAGGATGCCCCCCGCCGTGGCCGTGGCGGTCACCATGATGATCGGAACCTGGCGGCACGGCAGATGGGAGCGGCGCAGCAGGCGGGAAAATTCCACGCCGTCGACGTCGGGGCCGGCCAGTTCGACGAAGACGAGCTGCGGATTGACCTGGGCGGCGGCTTCCAGGCCCTTGCGGGTGGTGGCCGCGTGCCAGACCTGGACCTGGACGATGTTGCGCATCACCTCGGTCAGGAGACGGGCGCTCGCCACGGCTGGATCAACGATCAGCACCCGCCGCATGAGCGGGGCCATGCGCTGAATCCGTTTCAGATCTTCGTTGAACACGAGGGCGCTCGGCGCTGCGGATTGCTGTCCGACATTCGCAGAGCGCCCTTAAGAACGCCTTGACGGCGGGTCAGTCCTGGAAGGGATCGCGCACCATGATGGTGTCGTCCCGCTGCGGGCTGGTGGAGACCATGGCGGCCGGAGCCCCGATCAGCTCCTCGACCCGGCGGACGTACTTCACCGCATTGGCCGGCAGGTCCTTCCAGGAGGTGGCGCCGGCGGTGCTTTCGTTCCAGCCGTCCAGTTCCTCATAGACCGGCTCCAGGGCCGACTGCGCCTTCAGGCCGGCGGGCAGGTAGTCCAGCACCTCGCCGTTCAGCCTGTAGCCGACGCAGATCTTCAGCTTTTCAAGGCCGTCGAGCACGTCGAGCTTGGTCAGCGCGATGCCGTCGATGCCGTTCAGCGCCACCGACTGGCGCACCAGCACGGCGTCGAACCAGCCGCAGCGGCGCGGACGGCCGGTGACGACGCCGAACTCGCGGCCCACCGTGCCCAGGTGCTGGCCGATCTCGTCGAAGAGCTCGGTCGGGAACGGCCCCTCGCCTACCCGCGTGGTGTAGGCCTTGACGATGCCCAGCACATAGCCCGGCCCTTTCGGACCCAGGCCCGAGCCGGCCGCAGCCTGGCCGGCGACGGTGTTGGACGAGGTCACGTAAGGATAGGTGCCATGGTCGACGTCGAGCAACGCGCCCTGGGCCCCCTCAAACAGCACCCGCTTGCCGGACTTCACCACACCGTCGAGCAGGCGCCAGGCCGGACGGGCGAAGGGCAGGATTTTCGGCGCGATCTCTTCCAGCGCGGCCAGCAGCTCGGCGCCGTCGTATTCCGGCAGGCCGAGGCCACGGCGCAGCGGCGTGTGGTGGGCCAGCAGGCGGTCGATCTTGGCTTCCAGGGCGTCGCGGTCGGCGAGGTCACCGACGCGGATCGCACGGCGACCGACCTTGTCCTCGTAGGCCGGGCCGATGCCGCGGCCGGTGGTGCCGATCTTGTTGGTGGCGGCCGCTTCGCGCGCCTGGTCGAGGTCGCGGTGCAGGGGCAGGATCAGGGCGGCGTTGTCGGCCAGGACCAGCATTTCCGGGTCGATCGCCACGCCCTGCGAGCCGAGCTTGGCGATCTCTTCCAAGAGATGCCAGGGATCGACCACGACGCCGTTGCCGATCACCGACAGCTTGCCCTGGACCACACCCGAGGGCAGCAGGCTGAGTTTGTAGGTCTGGTTGCCGACCACCAGGGTGTGGCCCGCATTGTGGCCGCCCTGGAAGCGCACCACCACGTCGGCGCGATTGGACAGCCAGTCGACGAGCTTGCCCTTGCCTTCGTCGCCCCACTGGGCGCCGATCACGGTCACATTGGCCATTCGGATACGATCTCCCGGCCTGCCCGAGCGGGTCCGACCACGCCCTTCGACAGGACTCGGCGGGTGGACTTGGATCGATTGTAGGAACCGGATGCGCTGGCCCCTCGGGCGGCGTCTCTCCGTTCGGCGGGGGTAAACCAGCGAGGGGCGGCGGCGTCAAGTCCCAGCTAGTGCGCGGGCGCCCGACGCAGGCTATTAGGACGGCATGACCCGTCCTCGCTTCCACCTCGCCTTTCCGGTCCGCGACCTCGCCGAAGCCCGCGCCTTCTATGGCCAACTGCTCGGATGCCCAGAGGGCCGGTCGAGCCCCGACTGGGTCGACTTCGACTTCTACGGCCACCAGATCGTCGCGCATCTGTCGCCTGACGAGGTCGGCCATCACAACACCAGCTCGGTCGACGGCGAGGACGTCCCGGTCCGCCACTTCGGCGCGATCCTGACCCTGCCGGAATGGCACGCCCTGGCTGCGAAGCTGGAGGCGGCCGGGATCAAGTTCGTCATCGAGCCGCAGATCCGCTTCCAGGGCCTGCCGGGCGAGCAGGCGACGATGTTCTTCCTCGATCCCTCCGGCAACGCGCTGGAGTTCAAGGCCTTCGCCGACGACGCCATGGTGTTCGCGAAATGAGCGTCAGCTTCTCCGACATCGAGGCCGCCGCCGGGCGGCTGGCCGGCCACGCGGCGCGCACGCCGCTGATCGAGAGCCCAGCCCTCAACGACCGGCTGGGCCGGCGGGTGCTGATCAAGCCCGAAACCCTGCAACGGGTCGGCGCCTTCAAGTTCCGCGGCGCCTACAATCGCCTCTCGCAGCTCTCGGCCGAGGAGGCCAAGGGCGGCGTCGTCGCCTTCTCGTCCGGCAACCACGCCCAGGGCGTGGCGCTGGCGGCCAGGCTGCTGGGCATGCCGGCGCTGATCGTGATGCCGGCCGACGCGCCGGCGGTAAAGGTCGAGGCGACCCGCGGCTACGGCGCGGAGATCAAGCTCTATGACCGCCTGACCGAGGACCGCGAGGTGATCGCCGCCCAGATCGCGGCCGAGCGCGGCGCGGTGATCGTGCCGGCGTTCGACGATCCGCACGTGATCGCCGGCCAGGGGACGGTAGGGCTGGAGATCGTCGCCCAGGCCCGCGAGCTCGGCGCGACCCTGAGCACGCTGATCGCCCCCGTCGGCGGCGGCGGGCTGATGGCCGGAACCTCGCTGGCGGTGAAGACGCTGTCGCCGCAAACTGCGGTGGTGGGCGTCGAGCCCGAGGGCTTCGACGACACCCTGCGCTCGCTGCAGAAGGGCGAGCGGATCGTCACCAAGCCGGCCACGCGCTCGCTGTGCGATGCGCTGGAAAGCCCTGCCCCCGGCCTGCTGACCTTCCCCATCCTGCAGAAGACGATGGCCGACATCGCGGTGGTCACCGACGCCGAGGTAGCCGAGGCGATGCGCTACGCCTTTTCGACGCTCAAGCTCGTGGTCGAACCGGGCGGCTCGGTGGGCCTTGCCGCCCTGTTGGCCGGCAAGGTGAAGGACTACGGCGAGGGCACCACGGCGCTGGTGTTCTCCGGCGGGAACGTCGACTCCGAGCTGTTCGCCAAGGTGCTGCGCAAGGAGCTGTAGCGGCCCCGCTTCTCAGCGGAGCCGCGACGCTCTTACAGCCGATCTTCCGGAACCGCTTCGCCGGGCGCCTCGCGCGGCGTGATCAGGCGCGCGAGCTTGGGCCGCAGCCAGCTCTCGAAGTCGTCGACGAACTCGTAGACCACCGGCACCAGCACCAGCGACAGCAGGGTCGAGGTGATCAGGCCGCCGATCACCGCCACCGCCATCGGCTGGCGGAACTCGGCGCCCTTCTCCAGGGCGAAGGCGGTCGGCAGCATGCCTGCGGCCATGGCCACGGTGGTCATGACGATCGGCCTGGCGCGCTCGCGGCAGGCCTCCATCAGCGCCTGGCGCTGCTCCATGCCGGCCCGCTCGCGCTCGATGGCGTACTCCACGAGCAGGATGGAGTTCTTGGCGGCAAGGCCGAGCAGCATCAGGAAGCCGATCAGCGAGGGGATCGAGAGCGACAGGTTGAAGACCAGCAGGCCGAAGAAGGCGCCGCCCACCGCCAGCGGCAGGGCCGACAGGATGACGATCGGCTTGAAGAACGACCTGAACAGCAGCACCAGCACGCCGAAGATCATCGACACACCGGCGAAGACCGCCAGGCCGAAGGACCCGAACAGCTCCTGCATGGCTTCGAGCTGGCCGGTCTGGGCCGGCGTCACGCCCTCAGGCAGGTTCTTCATGATCGGCAGCTTCTCGACCGCCTGGTTGGCGGTGCCCATCTCCACGCCGTTGAGCTCAGCCTGGACGGTGAGCTGGCGCTTGCGGTTCAGCCGCTCGATCTTGGCCGGACCGGCCTGGAAGTAGACGTCGGCGACCGCGTCGAGGGTCGTCACCCCGCCGGCCGCGGTCGGCAGGCGCAGGGACTTGATCCGCTGGATGTCGGCGCGGGCGTCGGCCGGCAGGCGGATGCGGATCGGGATGCGCCGCTCGCCGTCGTTCATCTTGGCGACGTTGGCGTCGATGTCGCCGACCGTGGCGACGCGGGCGGCCTGGGCGATGGCTTCGGTCGACACGCCGAGGCGCGCCGCCTCGTCCGACCGCGGCACGACGATGACCTCAGGCCCGACCGGCGGCGTCGAGGGCCGCGGGTCGGCCACGACGTCGAGCGTGCGCATCTGCTTCTCGAGCTCGAGCGCGGCGGCCTGCAGCTTGGCCGGGTCATTGCCGGTGAGGATCTTCTGCAGCCCCGCCGTTCCCTGCGAGTCGAGGAAGCTGACCCGGGCGTCGGGAATGGCGAGCAGGTCCTGGCGCATCTCGCGGCGGATCTCGGCTCCGCTCTTGTCGCGGTCGGCCTTGAGGAGAACCGTCATCGAGGCGGTGCGCAGGTCGCCTCCCCCGCCGCCGCCGCCGAACCCGTTGCTGGTCACGGTGGCGCCGACCTGGACGAAGACGCCGGTCACCTCCTCCCGCCCGGAGAACAGCCGCGTCAGGCGCTGGACGGCCTCCTCCATGTCCTGCGCCGTGGCGCCGGGCGGCCCCTGGATGTCCACATAGAGGTAGTCGGGGTCGCCGGCCGGCTGGAAGCCCTGCGGCAGCAGCGGCACCAGGGCGAGAGAGGAGATGAAGATTACCCCGCCGATCATCGAGGCGACGATCCGGTGGTCGAGGGCCCACACCAGCGCGTCGTGGTAGAAGCCCTGGAACGGCTTGCGCTCCCTGGCGTGAGCGACGGGCTTGAGCAGATAGGCCGCCATCAGTGGTGTCAGCAGGCGGGCGACCACCAGCGAGAACAGCACCGCGATCGACACCGTGATCCCGAACTCGCGGAAGAACTGCCCGGCCATACCGGACATGAACGAAACCGGCGCGAACACCACGACGATGGCGAAGGTCGTCGCCACCACCGCCAGGCCGATGGCGTCGGCGCCCTGCATGGCAGCCTGATAGGGCCGCATCCCCTGGGCCACGCGCTTCTCGATGTTCTCGATCTCGACGATGGCGTCATCGACCAGGATGCCGATGACCAGGGTCAGGGCCAGCAGGGTGACGATGTTCAGCGAGAACCCGAAGATATTCATGAAGAAGAAGGTCGGGATCAGCGAGATCGGCATGGCGACCGCCGTGATCGCCGTCGAGCGCCAGTCGCGGAGGAAGACGAACACCACCAGGGCCGCCAGGATCATGCCTTCCAGCAGGACGTGCTGGGTCGCCTTGAAGCTGGCCCGCGTCTCGTCGACGCTGGAGAAGATCTTGCTGAAGCTGACGCCCTTGTACTGGGCTTCGGCCCTGCCGAGCGCGGCGATCACCTCGTCCTCGACGGCGACGTCGCTGGAATCGCGGGTCTTCATGACCATGATCCCGACGACCGGCTGCCCGTTGAAGCGCGCAAAGCCGCGAACCTCGGAGGAGCCGTCGCCCACGTCGGCGACGTCGGTCAGCTTGACGAATCCGCCGCCCGTAGTGGGGATGGTGAAGTCGCGCAGGGCGTTCAGAGTGTTCACCGAACCGAGCACCCGCAGGGTCTGCTCGCGCCCGCCGACCTGCACCCGGCCGCCGGGCGAATCCAGGTTCGCTGCGCGCAGGGCGTTGTTCACCTGGGCCGCGGTCAGGCCACGGGCGTTCAGCTTGTCCGGGTCGATGATGACGTTGATTTCGCGGGTCACGCCGCCGACGCGGGCGACCTGGGCCACGCCCGGCTCGGCCTGAAGCAGGCGCGAGATGGTGTCGTCGATGAACCAGGAGAGCTCCACGTCCGACATCTCGGGCGCCGAGACCGCATAGGTCAGGATCGGCTGACTATCGAGTTCGACCCGGGTGACCGTCGGTTCGTCGATCTCGCGCGGCAGGATCGCCCGCGTCTGGTCCACCCGGGAGCGGACCTCGTCGGTCTTCTTCTGGAGATCCTCGCCCAGCTCGAACTCGATGTTCGTGGTTGAGACGCCCAGCGTCACGGTCGAATAGATGTTCTTGACGTTGGGGATGCCGGCCATCGCATCTTCGATGGGCCGGGTGATCTGGGTCTCCATTTCCCCCGGGGCCGCGCCGTTCTGTGTGACGGTCACCGAGACCATCGGGAACTGCACGTTGGGGTACATCTTCACGTAGAGGCCGGTGTAGGCCACCACGCCCGCCAGCAGCAGCGCGATGAACAGCACGGCCACCGGCACTGGATTCTTGATGGCCCAGGCCGAGATCTTCAGCCCGCCATGCCCCTCGCCTTGGTTATGGACGTCGGCCATCAGCGCTTGCCCGCAGCTTGAGCCGGAGCCGGAGCCGGCGCTGGCGCGGCCGCAGGAGCCGCAGCGCCGCCCTCGACCGGCTTGACCATGTCGCCGTCCAGCAGGAAGGCGGCGGCGTTCTGGATCACGCGCGTTCCGGCCGGCGGGCCCTTCACCAGGGTGACGAAGCCGCCGCCGCGGACGCCGGTGGTGACGTTGACCCGCCTCACGCGGTTGTCGGCGCCGACAGTCATCACGCTGGCCCCGTCGGCGTCATACCGAATGGCGGTCTCCGGCACGGCCAGGCCGAGACCGGTGGCGTCCTTGAACACCGCGCGGCCGAAGCCGCCGGCGCGGACGTCGCCGCGCACCGGCAGCAGGATGCGCACGGTGCCGAGCTTGGTCTCGGCGTTCACCTGCGGCGAGACGATCCGCACGCGGCCCTCGACCGTGACGCCCGACGGCAAGGTCACAGCCGCCGTCTGGCCGACGCGGACCCGCGCCAGATCGCCTTCGGCCAGGTCGGCGGAAAGCTCGATCTGCCCGTCGCGGGCGATGCGGAACCAGGGCTCGCCGCCGGCGCCCGACTGATCGCCGGGGCGGACGTTGCGTGAGAGGACGAGGCCGGAAACCGGCGCGGTCACCGCCAGCTTGCCGGCCCGGGTCTGGACGTCGCGATAGGCGGCGAGCTGGGCGTTGGCGGTGGCGCGGGCCGACTTGGCCTGGAAGCGGCGCTGGTCGATGGCCTCCTGGCTCAGTACGCCCTGGCCGTCGAGCCCGGCCACGCGGGCGGCTTCGGCCTCGGCCTGCTCGGCCTGGACCTGGGCCTGGGCGGCCTGGGCCTTCTGTTGTTCGAGCTGGGCGTTGATCAAGGCGCTGTCGAGCTGGGCCAGGGTCTGGCCGACCTTCACCTGGGCGCCTTCCTCGACCAGCACGCGGCTGACCCGATAGCCGGCGACTTCCGGCAGGACGGCGGCCTCCTCGCGCGGAATCAGCGAGCCGGACGCGGTCAGCGAGCCGGCGATGGCGCGGTCCTGGACGCGGACGACGCTCACCGTCCGCGCGGTCGCGGCCGGGTCCTTCTTCGGCGGCTCCTTGGGCCCGCAGGCGACGAGGCTCAGCGCGGCCAGGCCCACCGCAAACGTCAGCAGGGTCTTGGAGTTGGTCACGTCAGCGGGCCTCTTTGTTGGTCGGGGCGGACTGCAGCGGCCAACCGCCGCCGAGCGCCTTGTAGCTTTGAACCGCGCGGCGCAGGGCCTGGACCTCTGCGGCGGTCTTCTGGGTGCGCACGGCGCGCCAGGATTGCTCGTTGTTGAGCGTGGTCTGAAGGTCGTTGAAGCCGGCGACATAGCCGCGCTGAGCCGCCTCGTAGGCGCGGCGGGCGCGGGCCTCGCCGTCCTGCAGGGTGGCGACGCGACGGCGGTCGGCGGCCAGGCGGACCAAGGTGTTCTCGGCCTCGCCGAAGGCGGTCTGCACTGCCTTCTCATAGGCGATCGCGGCCTGCTCGGCCCGGGCGTCCTGCGCCTTCATCTCCGAAAGCAGGCGCGGGATGTCGAGCACCGGGACCGTGACCGCCCCTCCGAGGGTCCAGCTCTGGATGGTCGAGGAAAAGCCCGGTCGCTCGCTCTTCTGGATGCCGATGCCGGGCGTGAAATCCACGGTCGGGAAGAAGGCGAGCTTGGCGTAGTCCAGCCGTCCGAGCGCCGAGCCAAGCATGGCTTCCGCCCGGCGCACGTCCGGCCGGCGGGCCAGCAGGTCGCCAGGCAGGGTCGCGGGCGCCTGCGGGATCACGCCGACCTGGGCGTCCACCGGCAGGTTGGCGGTCGGCTCGATGGCCCGCCCGACCAGGATCAGCAGGTCTCGGCGCTGGGCCTGCAGGTCGGCTTCCAGCCCGGCGACCTGGCTCTGGGCCTGGGCCAGTTCGCCCGCCACCCGATCAGCGTCGGCCGTGGAGCCGAGACCCCGCTCGGCCCGGATGCGCGCGATGCGATAGAGCTCGGCCTGGATACGCTCGGTCGCCCGGGCGTCGTCGAGCTGGATCGCCAGGCCGCGGGCCGTGAAGTAGCTGTCGGCGACATTGGCCGCGAGGCTGGCGCGCGCGGCCTCGTAGTCCAGGCGGGCGGCGGCCATTTCGGCGTTGGCGGCGCGACGCGTGGCCCACAGGCGGCCGAAGAGATCGACCTCCCAGCTCACATCGAAGTTCGCGCTGAGATTCTCTTGAGCTCCAGAGGTGGAAAGGCCCGGAATGCTGATTTCCGTGCCGCCGACGACGTCGTTCTCAGTCTTGCTCGCCGAGCCGCGGATATTGCCCTGGGGCAGGAAGGCCGTCAGGGCGCCGGCCCTGGTCGCGCGGGCCTCGCGCAGCTTGGCGACCGCGGTGCGCGCGTCCGGGCTCGCAGCCAGCGCGTGATCGATCAGGGCCGTAAGCTGCGGGTCGCCGAAGGCCGTCCACCAGGCGGCGAGATCCACCGCGTCCTGCGTCGTCGCTTCGGCCGGAGCCTCGTAGGCGGCGGGCAGGCGCGTATCGACGTCACGCGACGACGCGCAGCCCGCAAGCACCAGACATGACAGGCCGACCCAGCCAGCGGCCGCACGGAAACAAGGAGGCATAAGTCTTTTCATTTCTGGCGTTTCGCGACCTGCCCCCACGACCGGACCAAGCTTCGCAAAACGCGCGAGATCGGCGTTTCGTTCTTAGTCTCGGTTGCATGACAGGTCGATTGCACAACGGAGATATTCCACAGCCGAGCTCGCCTCTGTGGCGAGATGGTCGCAGGGCACTGGCTAAAGCGTGGCCCTGGCCCTAGTTTCACGCGTAATCCGCACCCTTTTGGAACGAATATGAAAAAATTCCTTCTCGCCGGCGCCGCGATTTGCGCGGTTTTTTCCTCCCCCGCACTCGCCGGTGACATCTCACCCGCCAAGATTGCGGAGCATGTGAAGGTGCTTTCCGACGATTCCTTCGAGGGCCGAGCGCCCGCCACCGAAGGCGAGAAGAAGACCGTCGCCTACATCGCTGAGCAGTATAAGGCCGCCGGCCTGCAGCCGGGCGGCGACCTGGTGAACGGCCAGCGCGCCTGGACCCAGGACGTGCCGCTGGCCCGCTTCGAGAACAAGGGCCCGCTGGCCATCAGCGCCACGTTCGGCGGCAAGACCGAGAGCTGGTCGCAGGGCGAGGAAGTGGCGCTGCGCGCCGCCCAGACCGGCGTGACGCACGTCAGCATCAAGGACGCTCCGATCGTCTTCGTCGGCTACGGCGTGACCGCTCCCGAGCGCAACTGGGACGACTTCAAGGGTGTGGACCTGAAGGGCAAGGTCGCGCTGGTCCTGGTCAACGATCCGGATTTCGAAACCGGCCGGGGCGATTTCGGCGGCAAGGCCATGACCTATTACGGCCGCTGGACCTACAAGTACGAGGAAGCAGCCCGTCACCAGGGCGCGATCGGCTTCCTGGTGATCCACGAGACGGCGCCGGCCGCCTACGGCTGGGCCACGGTGAAGAACTCCAACACCGCTCCGGTCTTCGACATCATCCGGGACAACCCGAGCGAGGCGCACGCCCTGCTGGAAGGCTGGATCCAGCGCGACAAGACGGTCGAGCTGTTCAAGGCGTCCGGCCTGGACTTCGAGGCCCTGAAGAAGCAAGCCCAGACCCGCGCCTTCAAGCCGGTCGAACTGAAGGGCGCGACCTTCTCGGCCGATTTCGCGGTGGACGCCCAGAAGATCGTGTCCAAGAACGTGGTCGGCATTGTCCCAGGCGCCAAGCGTCCGAACGAGACGATCATCTACTCCTCGCACTGGGACCACCTTGGCGTGGGCCTGCCCGACGCCAAGGGCGACCGCATCTATAATGGCGCAGTCGACAACGCCGACGGCATCGCCACGATGATCGAGATCGGCCGCAGCTTCGCCAAGGGCCCGAAGCCGGAGCGTTCGGTGGTCTTCCTGGCGGTGACGGCCGAGGAGAAGGGTCTGCTGGGCTCGGAATACTACGCGGCCAACCCGCTCTATCCGCTGGCCACCACCGTGGCGGACATCAACATGGACGCCCTGTCGCCCAGCGGTCCGGCCAAGGACTTCACCAGCTCGGGCGACGCCGCCTCGACTCTGCAGGACGCCCTGGTCGCCGTCGGCAAGGCTCAGGGCCGCAGCTATTCGCCCGATCCGCGCCCCGAGGCCGGCTCGTTCTTCCGCTCCGATCACTTCCCGTTCGCCAAGCGCGGCGTGCCGGCTATCTCGTTCGGCTCCGGCCGCGACCTGGTCAACGGCGGCACGGCGGCGGGCGACGCCTTCTCGAAGACCTATACGGCCGACCGCTACCACCAGCCGGCCGACCAGTTCGACGCGACCTGGAATCTCGATGGCATCGCCCAGGACGGCCAACTGATGCTCGACCTGGGACGCCAGCTCGCCAATTCGGCCACCTGGCCGGAATGGAAGGAAGGTTCGGAGTTCAAGCAGACCCGCGACGCGACCGCGGCCGAGCGGAAATAATCGCAGCGAGGAAACGAGATGGCGCCCAGGCGCCATCTCACCCCGCGCCGAGCCTGCTATAGGTCCGTGAAGCGATGGGGGATGCGACGTGACGATCACTGAGCCTGCAAACAGCGCGTCCTGTCCGGTCTGCGGCGGCGGCTTCGCGCGGTTGCGGCGCGCCTGGCTGTCCCGCTGCGGCGGATGTGGGGTGCTGCGATCCGACCTGGAAATCCAGATCCCGGAACGCCCGACCGAGGCCGCTCTCGACGAAGAGCTGCGGGCGGCCGGCCTCGAGGGCACGCGGACAATCAACAATGAGCGGCTACTGGACGCGGTCCGCGGCCTGGCCCCCGCAGGCGCCCGGCTGCTGGATGTCGGCAGCGGGCCAGGGTTTCTGCTCAGCGACGCCGCCGCTCTGGGCTTCGCGGCCGAGGGCGTCGAGCCGGACGCCAACACCGTCGGGGCCGCCCGCGCGCGGGGCGCATCCGTCAGGCATGGGTACTTTCCGGCGGCGCTCGGCGAAGGCGAGCAGTTCGACGTGATCGTGTTCAACGACGTGCTGGAGCACATCCCCGACCTCGCCGGGGCCTTCGCCGCCTGCGCAGCCCATCTCAAGCCCGGCGGCGTCCTGTGCCTGAACTGTCCGGACCGCAGGGGCTTTTTCTACCGGACCGCCGTGATCCTCGACCGGCTCGGGATCGGCGGCCCCTTGGACCGTCTGTGGCAGAAGGACCTGCCTTCGCCGCACATCTGGTACTTCACCCCGGACAATCTCGCCCAGGCGGCCGCGCGCCACGGCTTCGCGCCCGTCCGGCAGGTCCGGCTCGAGACACTGGAACTGCGCGGTCTCTGGTCCCGCATCCGCTATGTGAAGGACCAGCCGCTTCTGATGTCACTGGCCGCCTTCGCCTTCTCCGTCGCCACCTATCCTCTTGCGAAGATCCTGCCCAGCGATGCGGTGGCGTGCCTGTTCAGGAAGAGCTAGGCGCCGGCCGCTGACTGGGCGAACCTCCCGCGCGGAAGCAGGCCCTGACGAGGAGCGACGAGGTGGCGGGAGCAGGTCAAATCCGGGCGGGCATCGGCGGCTGGACCTTCGAGCCGTGGCGAGGCGTCTTCTATCCGACCGGCCTCAAGCAGGCCGACGAACTGGCCTATGCCAGCCGCCATCTCACCGCGATCGAGATCAACTCCACCTACTATTCGAGCCAGAAGCCGCAGACCTTCGCCAAGTGGGCGGCGGCCACGCCCGAAGACTTCGTCTTTTCGGTGAAGGCCTCGCGGTTCTGCACGAACCGCCGGGTGCTGGCCGAGGCGGGGGAGTCGGTGGAGAAATTCCTGAACCAGGGAATCGCCGAACTGGGCGACCGGCTCGGCCCCATCCTCTGGCAGTTCATGGGCACGAAGAAGTTCGACCCGGACGACTTCGGCGCGTTCCTCGAACTGTTGCCCAAGAAACTGGATGGCCTGCCGCTGCGTCACGTGGTCGAGGTGCGGCACGACAGCTTTTCGACGCCCGCCTTCGTGAAGATGTGCCGCGACCGGGACGTCGCCATCTGCCTGGCCGACCACGCCACCTATCCGCTGATCGCCGACATCACCGCCGACTTCATCTACGCCCGGCTGATGACCGGCTCCGATGACATCGAGACCGCCTACGCGCCGAACGACCTCGACCTCTGGGCCGAGCGCTTCGCAAGCTATGCGGACGGCAAGGTTCCAGGCGACCTCGCTCCGGTGGACCGCACCGGACCGCCCGAGGGTCCGCGCGACACCTTCGTCTTCTTCATCCACGAGGGAAAGGTCCGCGCCCCGGCCGCAGCCCAGGCCTTCCTGGCCCGCGTCGACAAGTAATCGCACAAAGCAAAACGCCCCCGGAGGACCGGGGGCGTGATGCGCAACAAATATCGAAACTGTGGCTCAGGCGCCGCCGGGGAAGCGCATCGGCACCTTCACCGTGCCGGTCTTCGAACCCATGGGCAGAGCGTCGGCGACGCAGAGCGCGGCCTTGTCGAAGCCCTTGCCCGCCTTGCTGTCTTCCAGGACCTTGCAGCCCGAGAGCTTGCCGGCGGCGGCGTTGCATTCCAGCATCACCACGGCCGCTTCGCGGGTGTTGGCGTGCTTCACCAGGCACTTGGCCATGCTTTCTTGGAAATCGGCCGCGGCGGCCGAGCCGGCGAACGCCAGGCAGAGAGCGACCCCGCCCCCGATCTTGATGAGATTTTTCATCGCCCCACTCCTTTCTAGATAACGAGAGCAGGCTCCATATCCGCCATCCAGGTTAAAAGAATCTGAGATTTACGCGTGTATCGTGGTTAATCTCAAATAACCAACAGCGGCACCTCGGAACTGTCTTTATATCTATTATGCGAACCCGACCCTAGAAATTCCGCGATTTCAGTGACGATTGGTTAGCAACCTCCCGGCATGATGCGCCAATGGCTATCCGTAGTCGGGGGAAATTATAGTGAAGCGCTTTCGGCTTGTTGATTTGCCGCTGATCGCGAAGATCGGCTTCGCACCTGCGTTCGCACTGGTGATGCTGGCCTTGACGGCCGGCGGCGCCGTGATGATCCAACGCGGCCAGGCCCAGGACCTGAAGCAGGTCGCTGAGGTCGACATGCCCAACAGCCTGCGCCTGCAGAAGGTGTCCGAACGGATCACCGCCGTGCACGGCCAGCTCTACTTCCTGCTGACCCACCAGGCCGCCTCGATCGACACCGACAAGATCGAGGGCGAGAGCCAGGCCATGCTGGCCGAGGTGGACGCCATCACCAAGGAAGTGCAGGCTATCGCCGCCAAGGCGCCCCCCTCGCAGAAGAAGACCTTCGACGAGTTGACCAAGGCCCTGAAGCAGACCCGCGACGCGCTGGACGTGATCGCGGCGATGATCACCACCGACTTCGGCACCGCCGCCGGCTTCGCTGCTCCCTTCGAGGAGGAGTACACGAAGATGAGCGGCACCCTGAACAAGATCGTCGAAGCCAATCGCGCGGTCACCGACGCCAACGCCGCGGCGAGCGAACAGCGCTCCACCACCGCCCAGATGGTGCAGGCCGTGGCGGCGCTGGCGACCCTGCTGATCGCCGGCCTGCTGGCCTGGGCGTTGACCACCATGCTGCGCAAGGACGTCAAGCGGATCGCGAACGCCACCGAGGCCCTGGCCCGCGGCGACAACGGCATCGACCTGGACGCCCTGGCGCGCAAGGACGAGCTGGGCGCGATCGTCTCCTCCCTGACGGTCTTCCGCGACAACCAACTGCACCTGGAAAAGCTGCGGGTCGAGCACGAGCAGGCCGAGGCCGCCGCCGAAGCCACCCGTCGCCAGAACGCCGAAGCTGCGGCCGCCATCGCCGAGGAACAGGCGATGGTCGTCAACTCGCTGGCCCAGGCGCTGGACAGCCTGGCTGGCGGCGACCTGACCTTCCGCCTGTCGGCCGAATTCCCGGGCGACTACCGCAAGCTTCGCGACGACTTCAACGCCGCTTCGGCCAAGCTGGAAGAAGCCATGAGCGCCATCGCCGGCGCCACCGCCTCGATCCAGTCGGGCGCGGGCGAGATCAGCACCTCGGCCGACGACCTCTCGCGCCGCACCGAGCACCAGGCCGCGACTCTCGAAGAAACCGCCGCGGCGCTGGATGAGATCACCGCCACCGTACAGAAGACTTCGGACGGCGCCAGCCATGGCCGCGAGGCCGTCGCCTCGGCCAAGTCCGACGCCGAGGAAGGCGGCGTGGTCGTGAACCGCGCCATCGAGGCCATGGGCCAGATCGAGCATTCCGCCAAGCAGATCAGCCAGATCATCGGCGTGATCGACGAGATCGCCTTCCAGACCAACCTGCTGGCCCTGAACGCCGGGGTCGAGGCGGCTCGCGCCGGGGACGCCGGCAAGGGCTTCGCGGTCGTCGCCTCCGAAGTGCGGGCCCTGGCCCAGCGTTCGGCGGAAGCGGCCAAGGAGATCAAGACGCTGATCTCGGCCTCCTCGGCCCAGGTCAGCGAAGGCGTCAACCTGGTCGGGGAAACCGGCAAGGCGCTGGAGCGCATCGTGCGCCAGGTCGCCGAGATCTCGAACGTGGTCGGCGAGATCGCCGCCAGCGCCAAGGAAGAGGCCCTCGGCCTCGGTCAGGTGAACACCGCGGTCAACCAGATGGACCAGGTCACCCAGCAGAACGCCGCGATGGTCGAGGAATCGACCGCCGCCAGCCGCGTCCTGGCCGACGAGGCTCAGGAACTGGCCCGCCTGGTGGCCCGCTTCAAGGTCAGCAACGGCGGCGTCCAGCTCGCCACCCGCACGGTGACGCAGGTCCAGCCGCGGCCCACCGCAGCCCCGCGCCCCATGACCCGCGGCGCCACGGCCCTGGCCGCCGCGCCCCATGCCGACGAGGAAAGCTGGGAAGAGTTCTAGAACGGCAAGACACGCCCGGACGGAAAGGGGTCGCCGGAAGGCGCCCCCTTTTTTCGTCGCGCAAGGTTCATCTCCGCAATTGGCTTCGGCTCGGCGGCGGTTCTAGTATGACGGTCGTCACCTTTTGCGAGCCCCGCCACGAGCATGTCCGAAGCCGCCGTCCTTCCTCCCGGCAAGCGCGAACTCACCAAGGTCGCCAATCGCCAGGCCATACTGGACGCGGCGCGGGAAGTGTTCGGGGAGCTGGGTTACGAGACCGCGACGGTGCGCGACATCATCCGCCGCACCGGCCTCGCGGCGGGCACCTTCTACAACTACTTCAAATCGAAGGACGAGGTCTATGTGGCCCTGGCCAGCGAGGGCGCGCGGCAGTTCGCGCCGCTGCTGAAAGCCCAGCGCGCCCAGTCCGCCGACTGGGAGGAGTTCGTCCGTGCGGCGATCGAGGCCTACTACCTCTTCCTGGCCGACGCCCATAAGTCCTGGCTGAGCCAGCGGCCGCCCGGCGAGATCCAGCCCCATGTGCACGGCGAGACGCCGGAGATGGCCGCCGTCTTCAATGAGGTCCGCGAGGCCATCGTCGAGGAGATCGCCCGCGGGGGCGCACCCGCCGCCGACCCCGACTACGTGGCCGCCGCCTGCATCGCCATCGCCCGGGACGTCGGAGAAAAGATGCTCGCGCGCCGACCCATCGACGTGCGCGGCGCCACGGATTTCGCCGTCGCGATGATCCAGGGCGGCCTGAAGGCCTTGCCCCAGGCCGAGGCCTAAGGCGTCTTGTCCCAGGTCCGCCGCGTTCTGGCCAAGACGCTGCTGTCCCTGCCCGCGCCTCTGCTTCGCCTGATGTCCGGCGGTGTCGCCGTCTACAAGGGCGGCCGCACGCTCGACCCACGCTTCCAGTTCATGGCCGCCCAGGCCGGCCGGCTGCCGGCGATGAGCGCCATGAGCCCGGAGGAGGCCCGCCGCACGAGCGCGGAAGGGTCTCTGATCTACGGCGGCCGGCTCGAGCCCGGGGTTTCGGTGGAGAACCTCGTCCTGCCCACCGATGGCGGGAACGTACCGGCCCGCACCTACCGGTCGGACCGCGCCGACCCCGCCATGCCGGTCATCGTCTTCGCCCACTTCGGCGGCGGGGTGATCGGCGACCTGGACACCAGCCACGCCTTCTGCAGCATCCTGGCCAGGGTCGCCTGCGCCAGCGTCGTCTCGATCGGCTACCGGCTGGCGCCCGAGCATCGGTTTCCCGTCGGGCTGGAGGACGTGCTGGCCGCCTATCGCCATGTGCGCGACAACGCCGCGCGCTTCGGCGGCGTCGAAGGCCGGGCGATGATCGCGGGCGATTCCATGGGCGGCAATTTCGCCGCGGTGATCTGCCAGGAGCTGCGGCGCGCCGGCGAGGCTCAGCCCGACCTGCAACTGCTCATCTATCCTTGCGTGGACGTCGCCAGCGAGACGCCGTCCATGACCACCTACGCCGAGACCTTCCCCCTCTCCCGCACCATGATGCAATGGTTCGTCGGCCACTATATCGGGCACGAGGACGACCCCGCCGATCCGCGCCTGTCTCCGGTGCGCGAGCCCGACCTTTCCGGCCTGGCGCCGGCGGTGGTGGTCACGGCGGGGTTCGACCCGCTGGTGGACCAGGGAGAGGCCTACGCCAAGCGCCTGCGGGCCGCGGGCGTAGCTGTCATCTATCGTTGCTATGACAGCCTGGCGCACGGATTCACCGCCTTCACCGGCGTCGTGCCTGCGGCTGACATCGCCTGTCGTGAAATCGCGGGCCTGGTCCGCGAAGGCTTGGAGGGACGTCTTGCGCGCACTGCTGGTTGAGGAACTCGCCCCGGACTATGGCGGCTGCGTTCTCAAGGAGATCGAGACGCCGCAGCCCCGCCCCGGCGAGGTGCAGATCAAGGTGCGCGCGGCGGCGGTGAACTTTCCCGACCTGCTGCAGACCCGCGGCGAGTACCAGCACAAGCCCGCCCTGCCCTTCATCCCCGGCCTGGAGATCGCCGGCGAGGTCAGCGCTTTGGGCGAGGGCGTGGACAAGTTCCAGATCGGCGACCCGGTGGTCGGCGGCGCGCGGATCGGCGGCTTCGCCGAATATGCGGTGACGCCCGCCGCGGGCCTGCGCAGGAAGCCCGACAGCCTGTCGTTCAGCCAGGCGGCGGGCTACTCCACCGCCTACCTGACGGCCTATGTGTCGCTGGTGCGCAGGGCGGCCGTTGAGCCGGGCGAATGGGTGCTGGTGCATGGCGCGGCCGGCGGCGTCGGCCTGGCGGCCGTGGACCTCGCCAAACACCTCGGCTGCAAGGTGATCGCGGCCTCGGCCTCGGACGAGAAGCTGGCGGTGATCGAGGCCGAGTATCGGCCCGACGCGGTGGTGAACGTCACCGGCGGCTTCCGCGAGAAGGTCAAGGAGATCACCGGGGGCCGCGGCGCGGACGTGATCTACGATCCGGTCGGCGGCGACGTCTTCGACGAGAGCATCCGCTGCATCGCCTTCAACGGCCGCATCCTGTCGATCGGCTTCACCTCCGGCCGCCAGCCGGTGCTGCCGGTCAACATCGCCCTGATCAAGGGCTTCTCGGTCATGGGCGTGCGGGCCGGCGAGTACGGCCGCCAGTTCCCCGAGAAGGGCCGCGAGAACAGCGCCGCGGTCTGGGCCATGGCCGACCAGATGAAGCCCCGGGTCTATCGGGAGTACGCGCTGGCCGACTGGCGCGGCGCCTTCGATTCCCTCGCCGACCGCAAGGTGATCGGCAAGACCATCGTCCGACCGGACCTCTGACCTATATTAGAAGCCATGACCATTGAGCACGAAGACGAACTCGAAGGGCTGAAGGCGGCGGGCCGGCTTGTGGCCCGCACCCTGGAGGCCATGGGCAAGGCGCTGGAGCCGGGCATCACCACCCGCGAGCTCGACCAGCTCGGCCGCAAGCTGCTGGAACTGGAAGGCGCCCGCTCGGCGCCGGAGCTGACCTACAACTTCCCTGGCGCGACCTGCATCTCGGTCGGGCCCGACTGCGCCCACGGCATTCCCGACGATCGCCCGGTCGAGGCCGGCGCCCTGATCAACATCGACGTCTCGGCCGAGCTGAACGGCTTCTTCGGCGACACCGGGGCGAGCTTCGCCGTTCCGCCGGTGAAGCCCCAGATCGAGCGCCTGTGCCGCGACGGGCGGCGGGCCATGTGGGCCGGCATCCGCGCTGTGCGCCCGGGCGGCAAGCTCAACGAGGTCGGCAAGGCCATCCAGACCTTCGCCGACAAGAACGGCTATTCCCTGGTCACCAACCTCGCCAGCCACGGAGTCGGGCGGTCCCTGCACGACGATCCCGGCGAGATTCCGACCTGGTGGGAGCCGGGCGACCGTCGGCGGATTCACGAGGGGCTGGTGTTCACCATCGAGCCTTTCCTGTCGCTCGGCGCCGACTGGGTCGAGGAGGGCGACGACGGTTGGACCCTGACCCCGCCGGGCCACGAACCGACCGTGCAATACGAACACACCCTGGTCGCGACCCGCCGCGGACCGGTAATCCTCACCTTGGCGGCCTGAATCTGCGGGGCGACGCCTGAATCTGCGGGGAGATGGTTGACTCCTCTCCCTGCACCCCTTAGGAACCGCCGCTCAATTTTCGACCCGGAGCTAATCTCGTGAAGCGGACTTTCCAACCGTCCCGACTGGTGCGTGCACGCCGTCACGGTTTCCGCGCGCGCATGGCGACCAAGAACGGCGCCAAGATCGTGGCCCGCCGTCGCGCCAAGGGCCGCAAGCGCCTGACCGCCTAAGACGTCCTCTGACGTCTGAAGGCGATGGTGTCGGCGTGACCGGCGCCCCCCCAGTCATCGAGCGCCTCAAGAGGCGCTCGGAATTCCTCGCCGCCGCGCGGGCGCCTTCGTGCGCCAAGGGCGCGGTGGTGGTGCAGGCCCGTGACAGGGCCGACGACTCCCCCCTTATCCGCGTAGGTTTCACCGCCACCCGCAAGATCGGGGGGGCGGTCGTGCGCAATCGCGCCAAGCGCCGGCTGCGAGCCGCCGCCCAGGCCCTTTTGCCGCAGCTTGGCCGCCCCGGTCATGACTATGTATTGATCGCTCGCAACGGCACGCCGACCCGCGCGTGGCCCCGTTTGCTTGACGATGTGAAAACCGCACTGATAAGCCTCGCGGCCGAAAGCGACAGCCCGTCCCGCGCCTCGCAGCGCGCCCCTTCTCCCTCCGCCTGAGCGCGCGTTCCCATGCAAGACAACAACAGCCGCAACACGATCATCTTTGTGGTCAGCGCGGTCCTGATCCTGATCGTCTACCAGTTCCTGGTGCTCGAGCCCGCCTCGAAGAAGCGCAACGCCGAACTGGCCCGCCAGAAGGCCGCCGCGGCCGAGGCCCAGGGCGCGGCCCCCAAGGGCGCCGTGGCCCCGGGATCGCGGCCCGGGACGGTCGTGATCTCGCGTCAGGAAGCGGCGGCGGCCAGCGCCCGCGCGCCGATCTCCACGCCCTCGCTCTCGGGCTCGATCTCGTTGCGCGGCGCGCGCATCGATGACCTGTTCCTCAAGAACTACCGCACCACCGTCGACCGCAACTCGCCGCCGGTGGAGCTGCTGCGCCCCGAAGGCGCCCAATACGCCTATTTCGCCGAAATGGGCTGGACCGGCGCCAACCTGTCCGGCCTGCCCAACGCCGACACCGTCTGGCAGGTGGTCGAAGGCTCCACCCTGGCGCCCGGCAAGCCGCTCGTCCTGCGCGCCGCCAACGGCCAGGGCCTGACCTTCACCCGCAAGATCGAGGTCGACGAGCGCTACATGTTCACCGTGACCGACACGGTCGCGAACCTCGGCGCCGCCTCCGTCACCCTGGCCCCCTACGCCTCGGTGCAGCGCCAGGGCATCCCCGGCGACCTGGGCCGCAACCAGATCGTCCACGAGGGCGCCATCGGCTGGCTCGACGGCGAGCTGCGCCAGGTGAAGTACTCCAAGTGGCGCAAGGAAGGCGGCCCAAGCCTGACCTCGGTCGGCGGCTGGACCGGCATCACCGACAAGTACTGGCTGGCCGCCCTGATCCCGGGCCAGAAGGAACAGATCCAGACCCAGTATCGCGTCACCCGCTCGGGCTCGACCGACATCTTCGAGGCCAACTATGTCGGCCCGGCCCGCGTGATCCCGGCCGGCCGCCAGATCACCGAAACCACCCGCCTGTTCGCCGGCGCCAAGACCGCGCCGCTGCTGAAGGAATACCAGGACAAGCTCGGCGTGCCGCACCTCGACATGGCCGTGGACTGGGGGAACTTCTGGTTCATCACCCGCCCGATGTTCGCCTTCCTGGACTTCATCTTCCGTCAGGTCGGCAACTTCGGCATCGCCATCCTGCTGCTGACGGTGGCGGTGAAGCTGATCTTCTTCCCCTTGGCCAACAAGAGCTACGAGTCGCTCACCAAGATGAAGAAGATCCAGCCGCAGGTCGAAGCCCTGCGCGCCAAGTTCAAGGAGGACCCGGCCAAGCAGCAACAGGAGATGATGGCGCTCTATCAGCGTGAGAAGATCAATCCGCTGACGGGCTGCCTTCCGATGCTGGTGCAGATCCCGGTCTTCTACGGCCTCTACAAGGTGCTGACCGTCACCATCGAAATGCGCCATGCGCCGTTCTTCGGCTGGATCCAGGACCTGTCGTCCAAGGACCCGCTGACCATCTGGAACCTGTTCGGCCTGCTGCCCTACAACCCGGCCACCGTGCCGGTGATCGGGTCGATCCTGAACTCCGACCTCCTGCACCTCGGCCCGCTGGCCCTGCTCTACGGCGTGACCATGTTCCTTTCGACGGCCATGAACCCGCCGCAGCCCGACCCGGTGCAGCAGAAGATCTTCCAGTTCATGCCAGTGATATTCACCTTCATCATGGCCCCGTTCGCGGTCGGCCTGCTGATCTACTGGAGCTGGTCGAACATCCTGACCATCCTGCAGCAGTACGTCATCATGCGGCGCTTCAAGGTCGACAACCCGATCGACCAGATCATCGCCAAGCTGACCGGCAAGGCGAAGGAAGTCGGGTGAGCCAGGATCCGCTCTTCAGCGAGGACGAACTCGAGGCCGGCCGCGTGCTATTCGCGCGCGAGGCCAGGTTCCTCATGGGGGCGGTCTCGGTCGACGGCCTGCCTGCGCCGGACCTTCCGGAGGTGGCCTTCGCCGGCCGCTCGAACGTGGGCAAGTCGTCGTTGATCAACGCCCTGGTCGGGCACAAGCACCTGGCCCGCGCCTCCAACGAGCCGGGCCGCACGCGGGAGCTGAACTTCTTCGTCCTGGACGACAAGCTGAGGCTGGTGGACCTGCCGGGCTATGGCTGGGCCAAGGCCTCCAAGGTCGAGGTGAAGCGCTTCCAGAACCTGGGCCGCGATTTCCTGCGCGGGCGGGCCAACCTCAAGCGCGCCTATCTGCTGATCGACGCCCGCCACGGCCTGAAGGCGGTGGACGAGGAGCCCATGGCCGCCTTCGACAAGGCCGCGGTCTCCTACCAGATCATCCTCACCAAGGCCGACAAGTTGAAGCCGTCCGAGGTCGAGGCGGTGCAGCGCCGGACCGAGGCGGCGATCGCCAAGCGACCGGCCGCCTTCCCCCGCGTGCTGGCCACCTCGTCCGAAAAGGGCCTTGGCCTGCCGGAGCTGCGCGCCGAAATCATGCAGGCCTGCGAAGTCACGCCCTAGGGGCGGGAGGCGCCGAATAGGCGACCTGGCCGGCCGAACCAGCGTCGCTGTGCGTCGTTCGGCCGTTTCCCGCGTTCAAGCTTCACCTGCACAGGGAAGCTGCATGAGCATCGCCGTCGAACCGCCATCGAGATTCAGGGCCGAACCCCGCACCGCCAACCGCCTGTTGGCCGCCGTTTCGGCGGTTGATTTCGAGCGCATCAAGGACCGGCTGGAATTCGTTCCGCTGGTGCGTGGGCAAGTGCTGTTCGAACCGGGCGACGACGTGACGGTCACCTACTTCCCGGCCCACCGCACAATGGTGTCGATGCTGGTCGTCACCCGGGACGGCCACGAGATCGAGGCCGCGACCATCGGCCGGGAAGGCGCGGTCGGTGGCATCGTCAGCGCCGGCGACAAGCCCGCCTTCGGCCGGGCCGTGGTGCGCACCGCCGGCTCGGCCTTCGCCATGCCGACGGTGGCGCTGGAAACGGCCAAGTGCGCTTCGCCGACCTTCGGCGAGCTCTTCTCCCGCTATGCCGACACCCTGATCGCCCAGATGATGCAGTCCATCGCCTGCAACGCCCTGCATTCGGTGGAGGAACGCTGCGGCCGTTGGCTGCTGGCCGCGCACGACCGGGCCGGCGAGCAGATCATCCAGCTGACCCAGGAAGCCCTGGCCGAAATGCTGGGCGTGCAGCGGACGACGGTGACGGCGGTGATCCGGGACCTCGAGGCGCAGGGCGCGGTGCGCCGCCAGCGCGGCGCCGTCGCGATCATCGATCGGCAGGCGCTGGAACGGCTGTCCTGCGAGTGCTACCGCGCGGTCGAGGACCACTTCGCGACCATGCTGCCGGAAGTGGTCCTCTAACCGCCTACTGGCGCTTCACGACCTCGCCGCCCTTCATCACGAAGACCGGCTTCTGCAGCACGGTGACGTCGGACAGCGGGTCGCCCTGCACGCCCACCAGATCGCCATAGGCGCCGACCGTGACGCGGCCGACGTCCTTGGCCTGGTCCAGGGCCTGCGCGGCGTTGACCGTGGCGGCCTGGATCGCCTGGAGCGGGGTGGCCCCGTAACGCACCATCACCGCGAACTGCTTGGCGTTGTCGCCGTGCGGATAGACCCCGGCGTCGGTCGAGTAGATCTGCTTCACGCCGGCCTTCAGGCTCTTCCTGAAGTTCTCGCGCTGGATCTCGCCGATGTCGCGGTCCTTCTGGAGGTTCTCCTCCAGCACGCCGTTCTTCTTGCCCTCGGCCTGGGTGTAGTCGGTGTTGTAGATGTCGAAGCCGAAATAGGTCCCGTGCTGTACGGCCAGGCGGATGCCCTCGTCGTCCACCAGGCTGGCGTGCTCGATGGTGTCGATCCCCGCCAGGATGGCGGCCTTGATGCCCGGCGCGCCGTGCGCGTGGGCGGCGACCTTCATGCCGGCCATGTGCGCCTCGTCGGCCACCACCTTCATCTCGTCCAGGGTCATCTGCTGGGCGCCGGGCGCGTCGCCGCGCGAGAACACCCCGCCGGTGGCGCAGATCTTGATCACCTGCGCGCCGTACTTGCGCAGGGTGCGGACCGAACGGCGGGCCTCGTCGGGGCTGTCGGCGTTATAGGGCGCCTTCTGGTCCATGGACGGCGGGAAGAAGGTTTCGTCACAGTGGCCGCCGGTGGCGCCGAACGAATAGGCCGCCGTGACGATGCGCGGGCCAGGGATATAGCCGTTGTCGATCGCCTCGCGCAGGCCAACGTCGCCATAGAAGGCCGAGCCGACGTTGCGCACGGTGGTGAAGCCGGCCTCCAAGGTGTCCTTGGCATGGCGCGTCCCGATCGCCGTCCAGAAGGCGTCGGAGAACTGATAGGCGTTGTAGCCGCCATAGATCGGCGAGGACGTCAGGTGCACGTGCATGTCGATCAGGCCGGGCAGCAGGGTGACGCCGGGCAGGTCGACCTGCTGGGCGCCGGCGGGGATCGCATCCCCCTGCTTGCCGACCGAGACGATGCGGCCGTCGGTGATCACCACCAGCGGCCGTTCGACCTGCTTGCCGGTGGCCACGTCCACCAGGCGGTCAGCGCTGACGGCGACGGTCGCGGCCTGGGCCTGCACGGCCATTGATGACGCCGCCAGTGCGGCGACGAGCGATACGAAACGCAATGGAATTTCCCCCAAGAGAGCTTGGCTGGACGCTACCTACGTCCATGCGTCGCGTCGAGGCGGTGACAGGGGCTTTCGGGTCCGCTATCGGAGCGGCCAACAAGGGTGCGACAGCCGAAGACGGCGGCCGGCCACGGCGTCCCTCGCACCCGTCCCCAGGAGGTTTTGCCGCCGTGACCGACGACGCCGAAGAACAGGGCTGGGCCACCGCCAAGACCCTCGCCGAGGCCCTGCCCTATATCCAGATCTACGACCGCGAGGTCGTGACCATCAAATACGGCGGTCACGCCATGGGCGAAGAGAGCGTCGCTCGCCTGTTCGCTGCCGACGCTGTGCTGCTGAAGATGCTGGGCGTCCACCCGGTCGTGGTCCATGGCGGCGGCCCGCAGATTTCCCGCATGCTGGACAAGGCCGGCGTCAAGTCGACCTTCATCGACGGCCTGCGCGTCACCGACGAGGCGACCATGGAAGTGGCCGAGATGGTGCTCTCGGGCGCCATCAACAAGGAAATCGCCAACTGGATCACCCTGGCGGGCTCGGAGGCCGATGTCCGCGGCGTGGGCCTGTCGGGCAAGGACGCCCGGCTGATCACGGTCGAGAAGGCCGTGCGCACCCGCAAGGACCCCGACAGCCAGATCGAGCAGGTGGTCGACCTGGGCTTCGTGGGCGAACCCACCGCTATCGATCCCAAGCTGATCGAGGCCCTGATCTACGCCGACCAGGACTACATCCCGGTGGTGGCGCCGATCGGCGTCTCGGAAGAGGGCGAGACCTACAACATCAACGCCGACACCGTGGCCGGCGCCTTGGCCGGCGCGCTGAACGCCAAGCGCATGCTGCTGCTGACCGACGTCCGCGGCGTGCTGGACGCCAATGGCGAGCTGATCCGCCAGATGACCATCGCCGAGGCCCGCGAGGCGATCGCCTCGGGCGTCGCCACCGGCGGCATGATCCCGAAGCTTGAGACCGCCATCGCCGCCGTGGAGGCCGGCGTCGAGGCCGTGGTCATCCTGGATGGCCGTCGGCCGCACGCCATGCTGACCGAGCTCTTCACCGAGCACGGCTCGGGCACGCTCATCCGCGCATGAGGCCGGACCTCTCGCACATCGACACCTGGCTCTTCGACCTGGACAACACCCTCTACCCCGAGGAGTCCGGGTTCATGCGCGAGGTCGAAGGGCGGATGACCGAGTTCGTGATGAAGGTCACCGGCCTTGCGCGAGAGGAAGCCTACGCCCTTCAGAAGAAGTACCTGGCCGAGCATGGCCTGACCCTGAAGGGCCTGATGCTGCATCACGGCGTCGATCCGGCCGAGTTCCACGCCCTGTTCCACGACCTCTCGCTGGAGGTGCTGGCCAAGGACGCCGAGATGCTGGCGGCGCTCTCCCGCCTGCCGGGACGGCGCTTCATCTTCACCAACGCCGACGACAAGCACGCCGAGCGGGTCCTCGGCCATCTCGGCCTGAGGGGGCTGTTCGACGACGTCTTCCACATCGGCTCGTTCGGCTATGCGGCCAAGCCCGACCCGCTGGGCTTCCAGCGGATGATCGACGCCCACGGCTTCGACCCGGCCGCCGTCTCGTTCTTCGAGGACTCCGAACACAATCTGAAACCCGCCGCGGACCTGGGCATGACCACGATCCTGGTCGGCGGCAAGGCGCTGGCCTCCACTGCGCCCTTCGTCAATCACCGCACCGCAAAGCTTACGCCGTTCCTGATTACGGCGCGCCTGAAGGAAACCACCTGATGTCCGACGACCTGAAGTCCGTGATCGAAGCCGCCTGGGAAGCCCGCGACGGCGTCAACACCAGCACCAAGGGTCAGGTCCGCGAGGCCGTCGACGAGACCCTGAACCGTCTCGACGCCGGAACCCTGCGCGTCGCCTCGCGCGGCGAGGATGGCGTCTGGACCACCCACCAGTGGGCCAAGCAGGCGATCCTGCTGTCCTTCCGGCTGAACGCGAACGCCCTGATCGACGACGGCGCGCCGCATCCCTACTGGGACAAGATCCCGCTGAAGTTCACCGGCTGGGACGCCGCCCGCTTCGAGGCCGCCGGCTTCCGCGCCGTCCCCGGCTGCGTCGTCCGCCGCGGCGCCTTCATCGGCAAGGGCGTGATCATGACCCCCTCCTTCATGAACATCGGCGCCTATGTGGACGAGGGCACGATGGTCGACACCTGGGCCACGGTCGGCTCCTGCGCCCAGATCGGCAAGAATGTCCACCTCTCGGGCGGCGTCGGCATCGGCGGCGTGCTGGAGCCCCTGCAGGCCAACCCGACGATCATCGAGGACAACTGCTTCATCGGCGCCCGTTCGGAAGTGGCCGAGGGCGTCGTGGTCCGCGAGGGCAGCGTGCTCTCCATGGGCACCTTCATCACCTCCACCACCCGCATCGTCGACCGCAAGACCGGCGAAGTGTTCCAGGGCGAAGTGCCGCCCTACTCGGTGATCATGCCCGGCTCGATGCCGAGCCCGTTCGGCGAAGGCCTCCCCTCGATCTACTGTGCGGTGATTGTAAAGCGCGTCGACGAGCGCACCCGCTCCAAGACCTCGATCAACGAACTGCTGCGGGACTGAACCCCATCGGGATCTAGCGAAGTGATTCGCTAAGCCCCTGTCCCAGAACGATGATTCGCCGGTCCCGAGCCCAGCTCGGGGCCGGCGTTTCTCGTTTTGAACCAAAGATCCACCGAACATCGGTAAACAATCCACAGGATTGTAAAGTTCGAATCAGGTCGAGAGGCCGTTAACCATAGCATTCGCTTCTCGGTGAATCCGGGCAAAGCTACCTTCTCTCAAGAGGCGAGAATCACAAAACGGCCCGATAGAAAGCATCCTGTAGATCTCACACTTATCCACAGGGCTACGTTGCTTTTCACGGACCTGGGTGAGAACTCAAATCGAGCCGAGTTAACCTTAACAAAGGTCCGAGCGATGAACCCTGGGCTTTCCCTGGCCGCCGTGACGGCCGCGAACGATCAGGACTTCGGCCCAGACGGCCGCGAGTTGACGCAAGGCTATCTTGAGCAGAACACCATGCGGTTCCTGTACCGCTGGGGCGCGCAGCTTTCCTCGACCCTGGTGGGACTGCGCACCCGCTTCGACGGCGACCTCGACCAGTGCCTGCTCTATCTGGTGTTCCTGCTGGCGGAGATTTCCGAGAGCCTGCCGCGGGGGCCGCGCCCGCCGCCGACCTTCCGACGCCGCCGGGGCCTCAACGCCCTGAGCCTGGCCGACATCACCCAGATTCCCCGTGAGACCACTCGCCGCAAGCTGCTGGCCCTGGTCGAGCGCGGCTACCTGATCCGCGAGCCAGACGGCCTCTTCGCGCTGGGCCAGGCCTACAGCACCGAGCAATTCTTCGACGAACTCAAGCCGCTGTTCTGGGACGCCGTGCGCGCCGAGCGCTAAGTCCGGTTGCCGAGCGCGGCTTGCCCGGCTACCAGCCTGGGCATGCTCGATGCCGTCGCCCTCACCCAGGAACTCATCCGCCGCCCCTCGGTCACGCCGGCCGACGAAGGCGCCATGGACCTGGTCCAGCGCACCCTGGAAGCGCTCGGCTTCTCCTGCCGCCGGATGAAATTCGGCGAGATCGAAAACCTCTACGCCCGCTACGGCGCGACGAGCCCCAACCTCTGCTTCGCCGGCCACACCGACGTGGTGCCGGTCGGCGACGCTGCCGCCTGGAGCCGTGAGGCCTTCGCCGCCGAAATCGTCGACGGCGTGCTGATCGGACGCGGCGCGGTCGACATGAAGAGCGCCGTCGCCGCCTTCGCCGCAGCCTCCGCCAAGGCCATCGCCGCCGGCCAGGTGAAGGGCTCGCTGTCCTTCCTGATCACCGGCGACGAGGAGGGCATGGCCACCCACGGCACCAAGATGGTGGTCGAGGCCCTGAAAGCCGAGGGCGAGATCATCGACCACTGCGTGGTGGGCGAACCCTCCAGCGCCGAGACCTTCGGCGACATGATCAAGATCGGCCGCCGCGGCTCGATCAATGTCTGGCTGACCGTCGACGGCCGGCAGGGCCACGTCGCCTATCCGCAACGGGCGGCCAATCCGATCCCGGTGCTGATCGACCTGCTCGCGACCTTGCAGAACCATGTGCTCGACGAGGGCTACACCGGCTTCCAGCCCTCGAACCTCGAGGTCACCACTGTCGATGTCGGTAATGGCGCGACCAACGTCATCCCGGCCCAGGCCAAGGCGCGTCTGAACATCCGCTTCAACCCGGCACACAAGGGCGCCGACCTCGCCGCCTGGATCGAGGCCGAGGCGGCCAAGGCCCGGGAGGGTTTCCCCGGGACCATCACCGTCGAGCCGGTGATCAGCGGCGAAGCCTTCCTCACCGAGCCGGGCGAGTTCACCGACGTCGTCGTCGGGGCGCTCAAGGACGTCTCCGGGGTTTCGCCGGAGCTTTCCACCAGCGGCGGCACCTCCGACGCCCGTTTCATCCGCGACCTTTGCCCGGTCGTGGAACTCGGCCTGGTCGGCAAGACCATGCACGCCGTCGACGAGCGCGCGCCCGTGCAGGAAATCCGCGACCTGCAGCGCGTCTACGAGCGCTTGATCGAACGTTATTACGCAACCTTCACTTGAAGCGCGCAGGGCCGGCCACCACCGTGCCGGCATGTTTCTCAAGCCCCTCGCCCTGAACTCGCTGGCGGCGTTCGCCCTGGCCGCCCTGGCGCCGAGCGTGACCCAGGCGGCCACCCCCTCCCTCGCCTGCCACATCGGCGCCTACCGGCTTTCCGACGGCGTCCCGGTGGTCATCTCGTCCTCGGGCGAGGACGCCCTTCGCTACCGCTTCCTCGACGGCCGTTCGGGCCGGCTCTTTCCTGCCGCCGACGGCAGCTTCGAATCCGGACCGGGGTGGAGCAGCCGTACGCCCGTCCAGCTCCGCGTCCGCTTCGGCGACTGCAAGGCCGGAACCATCCGCCTGGATGCCCGCGAAGGCCACCGGATCGTCCAGCCCGTGACCCCGATCCGCTTCCACAGCGGCACGGAAGAGCTCTACGGCGAACTGCACCTGCCCGAAGGCGGCAAACCGAAGGCCATCGTCGTGCTGCAGTACGGGTCCGGCCGCGAGTCCGCCGTGGCCAACAACTTCGTGCAGCATCTCCTGCCGCTGAAGGGCATCGGGGTCTTCGTCTTCGACAAGCGCGGCACTGGCCGCTCGACCGGCGGCTATACCGCCGACTTCAAGGTGCTCGCCGCCGACATGAGCGCCGCGCTCCAGGCGATCCGCGCGCGCCCTGAGGCGGCGCGGACGCCGATCGGCCTGATGGGAGAAAGCCAGGGCGGCTGGGTCGCGCCCCTCGCAGCCGAACTGAGCCCGGTGGACTTCGTCGTCGTCAGCTACGGCCTGGCCATCGCGCCGTCGGAAGAAGACCACCAGGAGATGTTGCAGGTGCTGAAGGCCAATGGCTTTGGCCCCGACGCCGTCGCCAAGGCGGAGGCCATCCAGAAGGTCACCAGCCAGGTGTTCGATTCAGGCTTCGTCCACGGCCTCGACGAACTGGAGCGGCTCAAGGCGCTCTATGGCGGCGAGCCCTGGTTCAAGGCCGGCCTCGGCGGCGACTACACCGGTCCCCTGACCGCCACGCCAGCCGACCAACTCGGGCCAGTCCGGGAAGCGCTCAACTTCGCCATCGACCTGAACTATGACCCGGCGCCGACCTTGCGGGCGACTGGCGACACCCCTTCGCTCTGGGTGCTTGCTGGCCTGGACACCGAGGCGCCCAGCGCCACCAGCCTGGAGATCCTGCGGCGGCTGCAGGCCGAAGGCGCGCTCATCGACATCGCCGTCTTTCCCAATGCCGATCACGGAATCATCGAGGTGGCCGATCCGAAGTCAGGCGATCTGGCCGGAACCCACGCCCCTGGATACTTCGACCTGCTGAGCGACTGGATCGTCCATCGGCGGCTGGATCAGCCATTCGGCGAGGCGGTCAACTATCCCCGTACTTCACGCCGGTGAGATAGAGCCCGTCCGCCGGCGCGACCGGGCCGCAGGCCTTGCGGTCGCGAGCCTCCAGGGCGGCGCGGACGTCATCGGCGCTCCAGCGGCCGATCCCGACCTCGGCCAGGGTTCCGGTCATCGACCGCACCTGCCGGTGCAGGAACGAGCGCGACGCGAACTCCAGCAGCACGTACTCCCCTTCCCGCCAGGCCCGCGCGAGATCCATGGTCTTCATCGGCGACTTGGCCTGGCACTGCATGTGCCGGAAGGTCGTGAAGTCGTGGTGGCCGACCAGCACCTGGGCGGCCTGGTGCATGGCCTCGGCGTCGAGCGGCTTTTTCACGTGCCAGACGCGGCCGCGGTCCAGGGCCGGAGGGCTCTTGCGGTTGAGGATACGGTAGATGTAGCGCCGCTCGGTGGCCGAGAACCGGGCGTGCCAATCCCCCTGCGCGACCTGCACGTCCAGCACCGAGATCGGCTCGGGGACGAGGTGCGCGTTGATGGCGTCGCGCACCACCTCCGGCCGCCACTCCCGCTCCAGGTCGATATGGATCACCTGGCCCGTCGCGTGGACGCCGGTGTCGGTGCGCCCGGCGGCCTGCAGGCGCAGGGTCTCGCCGCTGAAGCCCTTCACCGCGCGTTCGATGGAGGACTGCACCGACGGCAGGTCGTCCTGGGCCTGGAAACCCTTGTAGGGACGGCCGTCGTACTCGATGGTCAGGCGGTAGCGCGGCATCAGGCGAGTGCGGTCCCGGCCGCCACGGGCGATCCGCGCAGGAAGACGTCGGCGTCCTGCGGTCCCTTGCCCTCGCGCTGCACCCGCAGCAGCCGCACCGCGCCCTCGCCGCAGGCCACCAGCAGGCCGTCGTCGAGCACCTGGCCCGGCGCGCCGTCGCCGTCCTCGAGCCGCGAAAGCAGCGCCTTGACCCGCACCGGGCCCTTGGCCGTCGTCAGTTCGAACCAGGCGCCGGGAAAGGGCGAGAGCCCGCGGATCTTGCGGTCGATCTCCTCGGCCGTCCGATCCCAGCGGATGCGCGCCTCCTTGGGGCGGATCTTCTTGGCGTAGGTCTCGCCCTCGGACGCCTGCGGTGTGGCGCGGACGCCGCTCGTCTCGACCTCGGCCATGGTGCGGGCGAGCAGCGCCGCGCCGACCTGGGCCAGCCGGTCGTGCAGGGTTCCCGCGGTCTCCAGCGTGTCGATGCGGACGGTTTCGGAGGCCAGCACCGGCCCTTCGTCCAGCCCCTCGGTCATCTGCATGACCTCGACGCCGGTGACCTTGTCCCCCGCCATGATCGCCCGCTGGATCGGCGCCGCGCCACGCCAGCGGGGCAGCAGCGAGGCGTGAAGGTTGAAGCAGCCCAGCCGGGGCGCATCCAGCACCGCGGCCGGCAGGATCTGGCCGAAGGCGACCACGACCCCGGCGTCGAGATTCAGGGCCGCGAAGGCCTCGATCTCTTCGGGCGCGCGCATGGAGACCGGCGTCCTCACCGGAATGCCTCGTTCTTCGGCATAGGCGTGGACCGGCGACGGCTTCAGGGCCTGGCCGCGGCCGCGCGGCGCCGGCGGCTGCGAATAGACGCAGGCGATCTCGTGCCCGGCGGCCACCAAGGCGTCCAGGGCGGCGACGGCGAAGTCCGGGGTTCCAAGAAAAGCAATGCGCATCAGCCGTGCATGTAGCGATGTCAGAGGATTTTAGGAACCTTCGCGCAAGCTTCGCCGTTCCATCAGGCATTCGGGAAGGGAGATATCCATCCATGCGTAGACTTATGATCGCCGCCGCCCTCGTGTCGGGCCTCGCCCTCGCCGCCTGTTCGCAGGCGACCCAGGACAGCGCCAAGGCTACCGCCGATCAGGCCGCCGCCGACGCCAAGGCCGCCGCGGACACCGCCGCCGCCGAAGCCCAGCAGGCGACGGGCACGATGGCCGCCGACGCCGAGGCCGCCGCCGCCGACGCCAAGGCTGCGGCCAAGGACGCCGCCTCCGAGGCCAAGGACGCGGCCGACAAGGCGAAGGTCGCCGCCGACAAGGCTGCAGCCGAGGCCAAGGCCGCCGTCCACGAAGCGACGGCGCCGGAAAAGAAGTAGGAATTTCCTGAGAGGGGCGACGGCGCGGCCGCTCGCCCCTTTTGCGCTTAGGCCGCGCGGGCCTGCTTCTTCACCTTGGCGACCGCGCGATCGCGCTTCAGGCGCGACAAATGGTCGATGAAGAGCACGCCTTCCAGGTGATCCATCTCGTGCTGGATGCAGACGGCGAACAGCCCCTCGGCGTCCTCGATCACCTCTTCACCCTGATAGTTCAGGTACTTCAGCTTCACCTGGGCCGGCCGCTCGACCTCGTCGTAGACCTCGGGGACCGACAGGCAGCCTTCCTCGTAGGGCGCGGTGTCTTCCGAGCTCCAGAGGATCTCCGGGTTCACGAAATAGCGCGGGGCCTTCTCCTCGTCCGGACCGGCCAGGTCCATGACGATGACGCGCTTGGCCACGCCGATCTGGATCGCCGCCAGGCCGATGCCAGGGGCGTCGTACATGGTCTCCAGCATATCATCCATGAGCGCGCGCAGCTCGTCATCGACCCTGTCGACAGGCTGCGAGACCTGCTTCAGGACGGGGTTCGGAACGACGAGAATTTCACGGATAGCCATGAGAACGCAGGTAGGTCAGCGTACCTGTGTCGTCAAGGCGGCCAGACGCCCCGGTTCGGCGGCCTCGCCGTCGCTCGCCAGCTTGGCGAGCGGCCGCACCCCGGTCTCCACCGGAGCGAGTTCGGCGAGGGCCTTTCCCTCGTGGTCGACCTTGAGATCCTCGAAGCGGCGGGCCTGGGTCATGACCTGGCTCTCGAGCGATCCGACGAAGGCGTTGTACTTGCCGACCGCCTGCTCCAGCGCCTTGCCGACCGAGGCGGCGTGGCCGCCCATGACCGATAGCCGCTTGTAGAGCTCGCGCCCCAGCTTCGAGATCTCCTGGGCGTTGGCGGCCTGCTCCTCGACCCGCCAGCCGTAGACCACGGCCTTGCAGAGGGCGAACAGGGTGGTCGGCGTAACGACCAGCACGCGGCGGTCCATGGCCTCGCTCATCAGCTCCGGGAGCCGCTCTAGCGCCGCCGCCAGGAAGCTGTCGCCGGGAATGAACATCGCCACGAAGTCGGGCGAGCCCTGGTCGAACTGATCCCAATACGCCTTGGCCGAGAGGCCCTGCATGTGCGTGCGGACGCTCTGGGCGTGCCGCATATAGGCCGCCTCGCGCGCAGCCTCGTCGGCCGCGTCCTGGGCCTCGAGGAAGGCGTTGAGCGAGCACTTGGCGTCGATGACGAAGACCGCCCCGCCCGGCAGGCGCACGGTCACGTCGGGACGGCGACGCCCCTCTTCGCTGTCGGTGGAGGTTTGCTCGTCGAAGTCGTAGCGATTGTGAAGCCCCGCGGCTTCAAGCACGTTGCGCAGGGTCTGCTCGCCCCAGCGCCCCTGCACCCCCGCGCCGCGGCGGAGCGCCGCGGACAGCTTGCGCGCCTCGGCCTGGGTCGCGGTCGAGGCCTGCAGAAGCTGGCTGATCTGTTCCTTGAGCCCGCCAGTTTCCTCGGCGCGGGTCTTTTCGACCGCCACCACCTGTTCCTGGAACTTGGCGAGGGTCTCGGCCACGGGCTTGAGCTGGGCCTCCAGCCGCGCCTGCGCCAGTTGCTCTCTATTATGGAAGGTCTCGTCGGCGCGCTTCATCACCTGCTCGGCGATAGCGGCGGCGGCCTGGCTCTGGAGGAAGGCGGCGTTCTTCGCCTCCTGCTCCTCCATCACCCGCAGGCGGGCGGCGGCGTCCTGCAACTCCAGGGCCCGCGCCTCGGCGCGGTTGGCGCGCCCCCGCTCCATGAAGGCCCAGGCAAGCGCGGGGATGGCGGCGAGCAGAGCCGCAAGCAGGGCGAGCAGAACAGCGTCCAGGTTCATGCTCCGTTCTTATAGAGGGAGTCGTGGCGCGCGGATAGGCCGCGTTGCGCCCGGCGACGAGCCGAAAAAAAAAGCCGGGCCCAAGCGGACCCGGCAGTTCATTAGGGAGGAAACGCCCAGGAAGGGCAGAAGCGTCAGCGACGCCTCACAGTTCGAACATATACTGTGCGACGCACAAAACAACAAGCGATTTCGCGCCCGAGTGTTCACATTTTCCGAGGGCTGCGAAAAATTGCGTTACAAATCAGTGAGATTTTGACCGCTGCGACGCCAATAGCTATTGCTGCATCGCACAATCGCCCCATATCGGCGTTCGGCGCCGCGGCGAGAAGGCGCTAGCTAAAACCCCTTCGCTCGCATACAAGCGCGCGCTCCCCCAAATAGGGCCTCCCGAAGCCAAATCAATGTCGCTCCGCAACATCGCCATCATCGCCCACGTCGACCACGGCAAGACTACGCTCGTGGACCAACTGCTCGCCCAGTCCGGCGTGTTCCGAGCCAATGAGGCCACGGTTGAACGCGCCATGGACTCCAATGACCAGGAGCGCGAGCGCGGGATCACTATCCTTGCCAAGTGCACCAGCGTCCTCTGGAACGGCAAGGCAGGGGAAACACGTATCAACATCATCGACACCCCCGGCCACGCCGACTTCGGCGGTGAGGTCGAGCGGATCCTCGGCATGGTGGACGGCTGCGTCCTCCTCGTGGACGCCGAAGAAGGTGTCATGCCGCAGACCAAGTTCGTGCTGGGCAAGGCGCTGAAGATGGGCCTGCGCCCGATCCTCTGCCTCAACAAGGTGGACCGCGCCCACGCCGATCCGGACCGGGTCCTGAACGACGCCTTCGACCTCTTCGCCGCCATGGGCGCGACGGACGAGCAGCTCGACTTCCCGCATATCTACGCCTCGGGCAAGAACGGCTGGGCGACCCTCGACCTTGCCCAGCCGAACGACAATTTAGGCCCGCTCTTCGACCTGATCGTCGACCACGTGCCCCCGCCCAAGGCCGAGGCGCGCAAGGACGAGCCGTTCCAGATGCTGTCCGTGCTGATCGAAAGCGACCCCTTCCTCGGTCGCCTGCTGACCGGCCGCATCGAGGCGGGCAAGGCCGTTCCGGGCCTGGCCATCAAGGCGCTGTCGCGCGACGGCAAGGAAATCGAGCGTGGCCGCATCACCAAGGTCCTGGCCTTCCGCGGCCTGAAGCGCCAGCCGATCGACGGGGGCGCCGAGGCGGGCGACATCGTCGCCATCGCCGGCCTCTCCAAGGCCACCGTGGCCGACACCCTCTGCGCCATGGAAGTGGTGGACGCGCTGCCGGCCCAGCCGATCGACCCGCCGACCATCTCCATGACCGTCTCGGTCAACGACAGCCCTCTGGCCGGCCGCGAAGGCGACAAGGTCCAGAGCCGCGTCATCGCCGCGCGCCTGCTGAAGGAAGCCGAATCCAATGTCGCTATCCGCGTCACCGAGACGTCCGAGAAGGACGCCTTCGAAGTGGCCGGCCGCGGCGAACTGCAGCTTGGCGTGCTGATCGAAGGCATGCGCCGCGAGGGCTTCGAGGTCTCGATCAGCCGTCCGCGTGTGGTGTTCCAGACCGATCCGGAAACCGGACAACGCCTGGAGCCGATCGAAGACGTGATGATCGACGTCGACGACGAGTTCACCGGCATCGTCATCGAAAAGCTGTCGGCCCGTAAGGCCGAGCTGAAGGACATGGGTCCGTCCGGCGCCGGCAAGACCCGGATCAGCCTGATGTCTCCCTCCCGCTCGCTGATCGGCTATCAGGGCGAGTTCCTGACCGACACCCGCGGCTCGGGCGTCCTGAACCGCGTGTTCAGCCACTACGAGCCTTACAAGGGCCCCATCGACGCCGGCCGCAAAGGCGTGCTGGTCTCCAATTCCGACGGTGAAACGGCGGCCTACGCCCTGTGGAATCTGGAAGAGCGCGGTGTCATGTTCGTCGGCGCCGGCGAAAAGACCTACCAGGGCATGATCATCGGCGAGAACAGCCGTTCCGACGACCTGGACGTCAACCCGATGAAGGCCAAGCAGCTCACCAACGTCCGCGCCTCCGGCAAGGACGAGGCGGTCCGCCTGACGCCCCCGCGCCGCATGACCCTCGAACAGGCCATCGCCTACATCGAGGAAGACGAGCTGGTTGAGGTCACGCCGAAATCTATCCGCCTGCGCAAGCAGGTCCTGAACCCCTCCTTCCGCAAGCGTCGCGTGAAGGAGGAGTAGTGGCCGACGGCGACGCAGTCCCCGAGACCCGCGGTGCCAGCCGCATCGCTGCCCGCGAGCGGGGCTTTCGCCTGCTCGCGGTCATCGTCACGGCCCTGTTTCTCGCCTTCGCCGCGCTCGGCGGCGCCTTCGTCTGGTACGATCGCGCCGCCGGAGCGTTGGTACACACCCACGAGGTCCGCGCCCAGGTCGACGGTTTGCGCCAGTCGCTCACCGAGGCGGAATCGGCCCAGCGCGCCTTCATACTGACCGGCGACTCCCAGTTCACCCGACGCCTGGACGCCGCGGGCGTCGAGGCCCGTGCGCGCATCGCCGCCCTCGAGACCGCCACTCGGAACAGTCCCAATCAGCAGCAGCGCCTCGATGACCTTCGCGGTCTGATGGAGACCCGGCTCGCCACCATCGAAGAGACCATCGCCGCCCGCCGGTCCGGCTCACCCGGCGCCGCGATCCAGATCATCATGCGCGGTGAAGGCGTGCAGGCCATGGACGAGGTCCGCCGCATCGCCCGCGACATCGAGCAGGAAGAGGCCCGGCTCCAGGAGGTTCGCGCCCGCCAGGTCGCCGCCGTCCGGGCGGTCATCATCGTCGCCCTGATCCTCTTCGCCCTGATCCTGACCCTGCTGTTCGTGAAGGCCCTGCGCGACATCAGCCTGGACCGCGAGGCCGAGGCCGACGCGGCCGAACGGCTCAGCCGCCTGCTCGCCGACCGCACCCTGCTGCTCGACGAGGTGAACCACCGGGTCAAGAACTCCCTGCAGCAGATCGCCAGCGTCGTGCGGCTGCAGTCGCGCTCGGTCGAGCACGCCGACGCCCGAGAGGCCCTGGACAAGACCCTCGATCGCATCATGGCCGTCGGCCGGGTCCACGAGCAGCTCTACCAGCCGGGCGAGACCGTGGGGCGCTTCCATGCAGGCCACTACGCCGAGAGCCTGGCCCGCGACCTGGTCGACTCCCTCGGCCGCGAGGACATCGCGCTGGTCACGCGGATCGAGTCGATCGAGCTGGATCTCAAGCAGGCCGTGCCCCTGGCCCTTATCCTTAATGAATTGATCACCAACGCCTTGAAGTACGGCTGCCCGGCCGATAGGCCATCCACAATTCGGGTTGGGCTCGGAACCGACGGCGAGCGCTACCGTTTGAGTGTCGCAGACGATGGCGATGGTCTGCCCAAGGACTTCTCGCCGACAGTGAAGCGGGGGCTGGGAATGCGGGCGATCGAGGCGTTGGCGAAGCAGTTGGGCGGCCAATTCGAGATCGAACAAGCCAAGGTCGGGGCGTCCTTCGCCGTGATCTTCCCTAGGAGCTGAGCCGCGCCATGCGTATCATGGTGGTTGAAGACGACGCGCTGATCGCACTCGACATCGTCAGCCTGCTCGAGGACATGGGCCACGAGGTGGTGGCCGAGGCCGCCGACGCAGGGACCGCCTGGGCGCTGGCTTCGGACGGCAAGCCGGACCTCGCCCTGGTGGACATCCGCCTGGCTCGAAACGACGACGGCGGCGCTCTGGCCCGCAAGCTCTACGACCGCCTGGGCGTCCGCTCGCTCTTCGTCTCCGGCTCAATCACCGACGATTTCCGTCGCTCGGTGGCCGAGATCGAACCAGTAGGCTTCCTGGGCAAGCCGGTGACCCGCCGCACCCTCGACGCCGCGCTCAGCACCGTCCAGCATTAGCGGCTAAGACCCGCGGCGGCGGGTGTTGATGCTCACCACCACCGACATCCCCGGACGCAGGCGTTCGGCCTGCGCCTGGCCGGGCTCCAGTACGATCCTGATCGGCAGGCGCTGGACGACCTTGGTGAAATTGCCGGTGGCGTTGTCCGGCCGGATGACCGCGAACTCCGAGCCGGTCGCCGGCCCCATCCGCTCCACATGCCCCCGGAAGGTCACCCCCGGCAGGGCGTCGATGCGGATACGCGCAGGCTCGCCCACCCGCATCCCCTCCACCTGGGTCTCCTTGAAGTTGGCGATGATCCAGACGTCCTGCGAGACGAGCCCCATCAGTTGAGTGCCGGGCGCCACGTACTGGCCGACGCGCACCCCGACCTCGCCCACGTGACCGTCGGTCGGCGCGACGATCCTGGTGTTGGCGAGGTTGATCTCGGCCAGCCTCAGGGCCGCCTGAGCCCGCTCGACATTGGCCTCCAGCCCCGCTCGGCCCACGCCCACCGAGGTCAGGTCCTCCTGCGCCACCTTGCCCTGGGCCAGCGACTGGGCGACCGCGGCCTCCGCCTGCTGCACCGCCAGGCGCAGGCGATCGAGCTCGGTCGGCGCCAGCCAGCCCTGGCGCACCAGAGGGGCGGCGCGGTTGTAGTCCGCCTGCGCCTTGGCGAGAGCCGCCCGCGCGCTGCGCTCCTGGGCGCCGACCAGGCTGACATTGGCCTCGCCGCGCCTTTGCTGCTGCTCGGAATCGGCCAGGCTCGCCTTCTGGGCGGCGAGCTCGGCCTGCGCCTGGTCGACCGCCTGGCGATAGGTGCTCTCGTCGATCATCACCAGGGGCTGGCCGGCCTTCACCGCCATGAAGTCCCTGACCAGCACCTGCGTCACGTAGCCGTCGAGCTTGGGGCTGATGATCGTGACATAGCCGCGGACATAGGCGTTGTCGGTGCTCTGCTCGCCGGTGTCGAACGGCGGCAATCGCCAGGCGAACAGCACCATCAGCACCCCGCCGAGCGCCACGGCGATGATCGGTATCAGGGCCCTCGACCAGGTGCGGCGCGGCGGCGGGGGTTCGGTTTCGCTCAACTTGAGGCGGCCTCGGCGGGTTGAAGGGCGGCCGCTCTGCGCAGGCGCATGTCTTCGCGTATGCGCAGGGCCAGCAGGTAGAAGAAGACCAGCAGCGAAAGCGCCGCGATCACGCGGAAGACGTCGGCATAGGCCAGCACCGTGGACTCGCGCGTCACGACCTGGTTGAGCAGGGCCAGGCCCTCTGCCTGCCGCAGGGCCGGATCGGTCAGCACCGCATGATAGGTCCCGGCGTACTGGCTGACCCTGGCGGCCACCTGCGGATTGGACATCACCAGGTGCTCGGCGATGGCCTTCGCGTGCGCCGTCTGCCGAACCATCATCAGCGTCCCGAGAAAGGCCGAGCCGGCCAGGGCGCCCAGGCTCTGGCCCGCCCCGAAGATCACCGCGAAGGAGATGATGAACTCCTGCCCCTGCCTCATGGCCCTGGAGAACCCCGCCAGCATGGCCGCCGGCAGGAAGAGCGCGCTGGCGAAGGCGATCAAGCCCTGGCTCAGGTACATCTGCTCGGGCCGCGTCAGACTGGTGACGTGGCTGTCGTAGAAGGCCGCCCCGGCGATCAGCAGCAGGGCGATCAGGGCCGGGGTCGACACCCGGTCAGGATTGATGGTCACCGCCACCCCGATGACGCCGGCCAGCGTCGCCCAGAACATCACCCAGGACAGGCCCCGCATCTGGTCGTTGTTGACGCCCATGGCCTGCAGGAAGCCGAATGCGCCCACGCCCTGCTCTGAGAGCACGATGCGGAACAGGAGGATGATCACCACCAGCCGCACCATGTCCGCGCTGGAAAGCCACCGGACGTGCAGCATGGGCCGGGAGCGATGCAGCTCCCACACGATCGCCGCCGCCAGCAGGACTATGGCCAGCGCGAGCGACCAGCCGATCCACGGCGCGTTGAACCACCAGACGAACCGCCCCTGCGACAGCACGGCGCAAAGCAGCGCGATCCCCGGCGCGAACAGGATGAAGGTCAGGGCGTCCCAGGCCTGGAACATCTTCACCCGCGGGACCGGCGGCACACGCACCAGGTTGACCGCCGCCAGGCAGAGGAGCGCCAGACCGATCTCGAACAGGTAAAGGCCATGCCACTGGCTGAGCTGCAGCAGGTCCGAGGAAATCAGCCGCGACAGCGGCGCGGCGAGCTGGCTCCAGCCAACCCCCAGCGCGATCCCCATGGTCCGCCGCTCGGGAGCCACGGCGTTGATCATGTAGAGCATGGCCAGGGTGGAGAGCGCCGTCGACGCGACGCCCGAGGCCGCACGCACCGCGATCGCCGAGCGCAGGTCGTTGGTGAAGAGGTGCGCCAGCCCGACCAGGATGAAGAGGCCAAGGCCCAGGTCGCCGAACAGGCGCAGTCCGAACTGGAAGCGGAACTTGATCGCCAGCAGGCCGATGGTGGCGTTGGTCGCGGTGTAGGCGGTGGAAAGCCAGGCCGCCTCGTTCGAATAGGCGCCCAGCGAGCCCTGGATCCAGGGCAGATTGTTGTTGATGAGATTGAAGCCCAGGCCCTGGGTCAGTCCGAGCAGCAGCGAGACGCCGGCGAAGGCGAGGGAGCGGCCAACGCTTGGCGACTGCGGCTGCGGTCCGCCCATCCCCTCGCCTCCCCTCCCAGCTAGAGCATGCGCTCCATCCAGACGTCACAACGCGCATAGTCGGTCGGAGGTCGCATCTCCGGCGCCAGATCGACGAACCCCATGGCCCGATAGAGCCCCAGGGCGGGCGCCAGGCTCGAATTGGTCTCCAGATAGAGCCGCGGCGCGCCGGCCGCCTTCGCCGCATCGATGCAGACCTGCATCAACCGGCGGCCGAGGCCCGTTCCCCTGGCCGCCTCGGAGACCGTCATCTTGGCCACCTCGAATCCGTCGTCGGCCATGGGGATCAGCGCCACGCAACCGACCACCTGACCCGCCTCGTCCTCGACCATGAAGATCTGGCCGCCCTTGTCGATGATCTTCCCGACCGGATCGTCGAGCACCGCCCGATCCTTGGGTTCGATCGCGAAGTGTTTGGAAATCCAGGCTTCGTTCAGGTCTCGCCAGGCCGTTGCATGGCGCGGTTCGAAGGGGGTGATCAGCATGGAGCAGGTATCCTCCCGCCGGCTGTGCTAGGCAAGCGACCATGGCCAATCCGATCTTCGCAAGCCTGCCCACCACCATCTTCGAGGAGATGTCGGGCCTGGCCCGCGACCTCGGGGCGGTCAATCTCGGCCAGGGCTTTCCGGACGATCCCGGCCCCGCGCACATCCGCGCCAAGGCGGCCGATGCGGTCCTGAACGGCTACAACCAGTATCCGCCCATGGCCGGCCTCCCCGAACTGCGCCAGGCGGTCGCCGCCCACTACGCCCGCACCCAGGGCCTCGACCTTGACTGGCGCTCCGAAGTCACCGTCACCTCCGGCGCGACCGAGGCCCTCGCAGCAGCCTTCCTCGGCCTCATCCAGCCCGGCGACGAGGTGGTGGTCTTCCAGCCGCTCTACGACGCCTACCTGCCGCTGATCCGCCGGGCCGGCGGCGTCCCGCGCCTCGTCACCCTGGCCCCGCCCCGCTGGCGTTTCGACCGGGCCATGCTGGAGGCGACGTTCGGACCGAAGACCCGCTTCGTGGTGCTCAACAATCCGATCAATCCGGCCGGGGCGGTCCTGCCGCGCGAAGACCTGGAACTGCTTGCCGAGTTCTGTATCGCCCATGACGCCGTCGCCATCTGCGACGAGGTCTGGGAGCAGGTCGTGTTCGACGGGGCGACGCACGTCCCGCTCATCGCCCTGCCGGGCATGCGCCAGCGCACGGTCAAGATCGGCTCGGCCGGCAAGATGTTCGGCCTCACCGGCTGGAAGGTCGGCTTCCTCTGCGCCGCGCCCGAGCTGACCCGAACCCTCGCCCGCACCCACCAGTTCCTGACCTTCACCACCCCGCCCAACCTGCAGGCGGCCGTAGCCTTCGGCCTGGACGACAGCGGCGACTGGTTCGAGGCCATGCTCGCAGCCCTTCAGCGTTCGCGCGACCGCCTGGCCGAAGGCCTTGCGCGCGAGGGCTTCGTCACCCTGCCCGCTCAGGGGACCTATTTCCTGAATATCGACCTGGCCGCCTCCGGCGTCGCCGAGGACGATCGCAGCTTTGCGCTGCGGGCGGTCAGGGAGGCCGGCGTCGCCACTATCCCGGTCTCGGCCCTCTACGAGCAGGACCACGTCACCACGATCCTGCGCCTGTGCCTGGCCAAAAAGGACGAGACCCTGGACAAGGGGGTGATCCGCCTCGCCAGGGCCCGTGACTCGTCGGTCGGAAGCTAGCCGATCAGCAGGTCGAACCGCCGTCGACCACGATCGACTGGCCGGTCATCCAGGAGCCGGCCTTGGAGGCCAGGAACACCGCCGCGCCGGCGATGTCGTCCGGCTCGCCCAGGCGACGCAGCGGATTGCTCGCGCTGGAGCGCTTCTCGGCTTCCGGGGTGTCCCACAGCGCCTTGGCGAAGTCGGTCTTCACCAGGCCCGGCGCGATGCAGTTGACGCGGATGTTGTCCGGGCCGAGCTCGACCGCCAGGTTCCGCGCGAGCTGGAAGTCGGCCGCCTTGGAGATGTTGTAGGCGCCGATGCCGGTCGAGCCGCGCAGGCCGCCGATCGACGAGATGATGATCACCGCGCCTTCCTTGCGCTCGCGCATCTGCGGGGCGGCCATCTGGATCAGCCAGTTGTTGGCGATGATGTTGTTGTCGAGGATCTTGCGGAACTGATCGTCGTTGATCTTCGCCATCGGCCCGAAGAACGGGTTGGTGGCGGCGTTGCAGACCACGATGTCGATCTTGCCGAAGGCCTTGGTGGTGTCGTCCACCAGGCGCTGCAGGTCTTCCTTCGAGGAGATCGAGGCCGGGATGGCGATGGCCGCGCCCGGATGCTTCTCGTTGATGGCCGCGGCCACCTCTTCGCAGGGCCCGGCCTTGCGCGAGGAGATGACGACCTTGGCGCCGTGTTCGGCCATGCGCTCTGCAATGGCCTTGCCGATGCCGCGCGAAGACCCGGTGATGACGGCGACCTTCCCGGTCAGGTCGAACAGTTCGCCCATGGCGCTCCCTCTAAACATACGTTTGATTTTGAATGGCCGTCATTTGCGGCGCCGGGCGACGCTGGGTCAAGCGCTGCGGTCGGCTACCGGCAAGCCCGGTACGGCCCCGAATCCAGATGCAGGTGAGTGGCGTGCGCGGCGTTATAGTCGGGGCTGAGCGTCACCCGGAACCATCGGCAAGCGCTGTCGCGCGCCGCCCGCAGGAACAACCCCTCAGGTCCCTCGCCGTGGAAATCGTCGAGGATCCGCAGGCGGCGGCCGTCGGACATGCGGAAGCCGCCCACGTCGAGGGCGTTGGCGAAGGCGTGCTCGCTGCGCGGCGTGTCCTCGCGCCCATAGAGATTGCGGCAGGCATAGGTCCCCACGTGCTCGACCCTGGTCACCTGCGCCCCCAGCAGCGCCCGCGCCGCCGGTTGCAGGCCGTGCCGGTCCCAGAACGCATAGGCCAGAGCCTGGCGGCAGGTCATCACCGGCCCGGCGGGCGCCAGCGGCGTCACCCCGCCGCGCAGCCGGACCGCGTCGAGCTGCCAGCAGCGCCCCTCGATGACCGGCGGGCTCTCGTCGAAGCGCACCCCGCCGTCGCGCAGGATAAGCCGGCAGGCGACCGGGCTCTTCGCCGCCCGCGCGAACTTGTAGTCGGTCGCCAGGCCCGGGACCTGGGCCAGTCGCAAGGGCTTCCAAGGCAGGTCCTGGGGCGGCGCGGCCAGGTCCGCCCACCAGACGAGCGCCGCCCCGACCAGCATCAGGTGCGCCAGGCTCGCCCAGGCCGCGCCCGCCCAAACCCATCCCCGGCCGGGCCTGAGCCACTTCATGAGCCCGGGCTTTCCCTGTCCCGCCTCATCGACCTATGGTCGAGCAAGCGCCAGGAGGGGACGCATGAAGATCATCGGCAGGATTGCGCTGGCTCTGCTCGCGCTGGTTTTGCTCCTCGCGGCCGTCGTGGTGGTCAGGACCCTGACCTACAAGCCCAAGGCCGGGGCCGATCTTTCCCAGGTGAAGCTGGCCGCGCCGATCGCCATCGACAACGCCAGGGCCGCCCAGCATCTCTCGCAGGCCATCGGCTTCCGGACCATCAGCCACCAGGACAAGGCCGAGGATCAGGCGCCAGAGTGGGAAAGGCTCCACGCCTGGCTGCAGGCGACCTATCCCGCCGCCCACGCCGCCATGACCCGCGAGGTCGTCGCCGGCCGGACCCTCGTCTACACCTGGCCCGGTTCCGACCCGAAGCTCGCCCCGATCGTGCTGATGGCCCACCAGGACGTGGTCCCGGTCACCGCGGGAACCGAGGGCGCCTGGAAGCATCCGCCCTTCGAGGGCGTCATCGCCGACGGCGCGGTCTGGGGCCGCGGCGCCATCGACGACAAGGGTTCGCTCGTCACCCTCTTCGAGGGCGTGGAAGCGCTGGCGACCCAGGGCTTCAAGCCGCGCCGCACGGTCATCATCGTCTCCGGCCATGACGAGGAGGCCGGCGGCTCCGGCGCCCAGGCGGCCGCGGCCCTGCTCAAGTCCCGCGGGACCAAGGCGCAGTTCGTGCTCGACGAGGGCCTGGCGATCATTTCGGACAACCCGATCACCGGCGGGCAGGCGGCGTTGATCGGCGTCGCCGAGAAGGGCTACGCCACCCTCATGGTCACGGCTGAGGCTGTCGGCGGCCACTCTTCGGCTCCTCCTGCGGATTCGGGCGGGGTGCTGACTCTCGCCAAGGCAGTGACGCGCATCGCGCAGGCCCAGTTCCCGATGAAGCTCGACGGGCCGGGAGGCGCGATGATGGAAACCCTGGCCCCCGAGGGCCCCTTCGCCATCCGCATGGCCATGTCCAACCGCTGGCTGCTCGAGCCCCTGATCATCCGTCAGGCCGCCGCCACGCCGCCTGGCGCGGCCCTGCTGCACACCACCATCGCCCCCACTATGCTGAGAGGCAGCCCCAAGGAGAACGTCCTGCCGCAGGACGCGACCGCCTGGATCAACTACCGCATCGCCCCAGGCGACAGCTCGCAGACGGTCCTCGACCGCGCCCGGGCCGCCGCCCGCGACCTGCCGGTCAAGTTCGCCTGGAGCCGGCCGCCCAACGAACCCTCGCCGGTGTCCTCCACCACCTCGGAGGCTTGGAAGACCATCGCCGCCCTGGCCCGAGACACCGCCAAGGCGCCCGTCGCGCCCGCCCTGGTGACCGCCGGCACCGACAGCCGCTACCTGGTCGACGTGGCCAGCGACACCTATCGCTTCCAGCCGATGGTCTTCTCCATGGAGACCATCAAGATGATCCACGGCACGAACGAACACATGACGCTGGAAAACCTCGACCGGGCGGTGCAGTTCTACGCCCGCCTGATCGTGACGGCGGCTGGTTGACCCAGCCGCTTCGCCGCATCGACATCAACCAGGAATGGCGGCACATGCAGCCGCCGAAACTCCGCCGGACCCTGCCTGAATGCTGAATTGGATCTACGTCGCCCTTGGCGAGGCCTGGGGGCCGCTGCGCCTCTTCAACTCGTTCTTCTTCCTCTCGGCGATCGGGTTCGCAAGTTGCGCCCTGGCCACTTGGATTCTGCTGCCGCGCCTGTGGTCGATCCTGCCCAGGGACCAGGGCCGGGCCTTCGCGGTGAACGCCGAAATGAGCGTCGGGAAGCCGGTGAGCGCCGGCCTGATCTTCGTGACGATCTTCTGCATCGCCTCGCTGGTCTTCGTGCCCTTCACCGCAAGGCCGCTGCTGACCGTGCCGCTGGTGATGGCGGCGCTGCTGGTCGGCTATCTCGACGATCGCCGCGGCGGCTTCACCGAATACCAACTCGCCGTGATGGACGCCGCCATCGCGCTCGGCGCGGCCCTGGTCATCTACGGCTTGCAGCCGGTGACCATCTGGCTGCCGGGCTGGAAGGACGCCGTCGCCCTCGCGCCCTGGATCGCCATTCCGGTCGCCGCCGGCGTCATCTGGCTCTCGATCAACGCCACCAACTGCTCGGACGGCGTGGATGGGGTCTCCGGCAGCCTCAGCGGCACGGCGATCATGATCCTCGGCGGTCTGCTTTATGCTGTGATCGGCAACGAGGTCGTCGCCCAGCACCTGCACATCCCGGTCAACCGCGAAGGGGCGAGCTGGGCGATCATGGCCTTCCTGATGGTCGGCTGCATCGCCGGCTACCTCTGGTACAACGCCCCGCCCAGCCAGGTGCTGATGGGCGACGCCGGCTCGCGCCCCATCGGCCTCTTGATCGGCATGCTGGTCGTGGCCACCAACAACCCGCTGTTCCTGCTGCTGATCGGCTCGGTCCTGCTGCTGAACGGCGCCACCGGCCTCTTGAAGGTCGCGCTCAAGCGCTTCTTCGGCCTGCAGGTGCTCGCCAAGGTGCGTTTCCCGCTGCACGACCACTGCCGCAAGGAATTGGGCTGGTCCAACAGCCAGGTCCTGGTCCGCTTCATGCTGCTTCACCTGGGCGTTTCGGCCCTGCTGGTGATCCTGGCGCTGAAAGTCCGGTGAAACGCGCGGCGGGACTTGCGAAGCGCGCCCGCGCATCGCACGTTCCGTGCAACTGAATTGGAGACCTGACCTGATGCGTAACTGGCGCCTGGACGAAGACGACGACAGCGAAGACGCCGCCCGCAAGCCCGACATGCCGATGACGGCGGGGCCTGTACAGAACGCCCTCTACAAGTCACGCACCGTGCTGGTCTTCGGCGAGATCGACATGCGCCTGGCCGAGCGTGTCACCGCCCAGCTCCTGGCCCTCTCGGCCGAGAGCAACGACCCGATCAAGGTGGTGATCAACTCTCCCGGCGGCCACGTCGAGAGCGGCGACACCATCCACGACATGATCCGCTACTGCGGCCCGCAGGTGATGGTGATCGGCACCGGCTGGGTGGCCTCGGCCGGCGCCCACATCTTCCTTGGCGCGCACAAGGAAAACCGCCTCTGCCTGCCCAACACCCGCTTCCTGCTGCACCAGCCCATGGGCGGCGTGCGCGGCCAGGCCTCGGACATCGAGATCGAGGCCGAGGAGATCGTGAAGATGCGCGAGCGGGTGAACCGCATGATCTCGCGTGAGACCGGTCAGCCCTACGAGAAGATCGTCAAGGACACCCAGCGGAACTTCTGGATGAACGCCGACCAGGCCGTCGAGTACGGCCTCGTCTCGAAGATCATCACCAGCGCCAGCGAGGCCTGAGTTGTCGGCCGCGCCCTGGTGGAAGGGCGCGGTCGTCTACCACGTCTATGTCCGCAGCTTCTTCGACTCGGACGGCGACGGGCACGGCGACCTTCCCGGCGTCCTCGCCAAGCTGGACTACATCGAGAGCCTGGGCGTGGACGCCATCTGGCTCTCGCCCGTCCACCCCTCGCCCAACCGCGACTGGGGTTACGACATCTCCGACTATGGGGGCGTGCATCCCGACTACGGCACGCCCCATGACCTCGCCGCCCTCGTGGACGCCGCCCACGCCCGCGGCCTGAAGGTGCTGCTGGACGAGGTCCTCTCCCACACCTCCGACGAACATCCCTGGTTCGAGGCCAGCCGCGACGGCGGTCCCGATGGCCCCAAGGCGGACTGGTATGTCTGGGCCGACCCTGCCCCCGACGGGACCGCTCCCAACAACTGGCTCTCGGTGTTCGGCGGTCCGGCCTGGGCCTACCAGCCGGCGCGGCGCCAGCACTACCATCACAAGTTCCTGCGCCAGCAACCCAAGCTCAACTGGCGCAACGCCGGCGCCAAGGCGGCGGCTCTCGACGTCCTGGACTACTGGCTCGAAAAGGGCGTCGACGGCTTCCGCCTCGATGTGGCCGGCACCTTCCTCCACGACGACGCCCTGACGGACAATCCCGCCGTCTCCCCGGCCGAACGCACCCGCCACCACTGGGCGCACGCCAGCGAGATGCAGCGCCACCTGCACGACTCCAACCTGCCCGAGAACATCCCCTTGCTGGGCGAGATCCGCCGCCGGGTGGACGCCTATCCCGACCGCTTCGTGTTCGGAGAGTTCTCGGAGGAAGAGGAGCGCTGCGGGGCCTATTGCTCGCCGCAGGAGGGCCTGCACTCGGCCTACACCTTCGTCCTGCTGCGTGCGCGCAAGCTGCTGCCGGCGATCTTCCACGACCACTACGAGACTCTCGGCCGCTTTCCCGGCCACTGGCCCTGCATCTCGTTCTGCAACCACGACATCCCCCGCACGGCGACGCGCTTCGGCGGGGGCGAGGCCATCGCCCGGCTGATGCTCGCCCTGCTGCTCAGCCTCAAGGGGACGGTCCTGCTCTACCAGGGCGAGGAACTCGGCCTGCCGGAGGCCGAGAGCCTGACCCGCCAGGAACTCCGCGATCCGGTCGGCGACCTCTACTGGCCGATCGCCAAGGGCCGCGACGGCTCGCGCACCCCCATGCCCTGGACCGACGGACCGAACATGGGTTTTTCCAACGGCAAGCCCTGGTTGCCGCTGGCGGTGGAGCATGTCGGCCTCTCGGCGGCGGCGCAGGCGGCCGATCCGGCCTCGGTCCTGGCCTTCTCCCGCGCGCTTCTGGCCCTGCGCCGCGCGACGCCCGCCCTGGCGGTCGGCGAGCTGGAGATGATCACCGCGCCCGAGCCTCTCCTGGCCTTCATCCGCCGCGACGGCGAAGAGGCGATCGCCTGCGTCTTCAACATGAGCCCCGCGCCCGCCGTCTTCGGCGACGAGCGCCTGGCCGGCGCCCAGCTTCTGGAGCCGGGCGCGGGCGAAGCCCGCCTCGACGGCGCGGCCCTCCACCTCGAAGCCCACGCAGCCCGGTTCCTGCGGCTCGCGTGACGCGTTAAAGGAGCGCCATGCCCGACGGCGACGCCAAACAAGCCCCCAACGCCGACAGCCGATTCGGCCGCGGTTTCCTGCACGACATCTGGTACTTCGCCGCCCTCGGCTCGGACCTGAAGCCCGGCAAACTGCAGCGCTACGAGATTCTCGGGGAACCGATCCTCCTTGGCCGCGACCGGGCCGGAAAGGTCTACGCCCTCAAGGACATCTGCCCGCACCGCGCCGCGCCGCTCTCGGCCGGCAAGCTGACCCGCGAGCCGGACGGCGCCGAGAGCGTCGAGTGCCCCTATCACGGCTGGCGCTTCCGCACCGACGGCGCCTGCGCGGCCATCCCCTCGCTGGTGGACGACCAGGCCATGGACGTCTCGCGCATCCGCGTGCGCCGCTATCCGGCCGCCGAAAGCCAGGGCCTGGTCTTCATCTGGATCAGCTCCGACCCGCGCTTCTCCGGCGAGCCGCACGAACCGCCGCCGGTCTTCCCCGGCGTGGTGGGCGGAGCGCCCAAGCTGGTCGACCGCATGGACTTCGATTCCCACATCGACCACGCCGTCGTCGGCCTGATGGACCCGGCCCACGGCCCATATGTCCACCAGCAATGGTGGTGGCGCTCGGCCAAGAGCCAGCACGAGAAGTCCAAGCGGTTCGAACCGCGCGAGCAGGGCTTCGCCATGGTCCGGCACGAGCCCTCCAAGAACAGCCGCGCCTACGCCATCCTCGGCGGCGAGCCGCTGACCGAGATCACCTTCCGCATTCCCGGCCTGCGCTGGGAGCACGTGACCGTCGGCAAGCGCCAGGTGCTGTCGCTGACCTGCCTGACCCCGATCCACGACACCAAGACGAAGATCACCCAGATCATCTGGTCCGACCACCCGGCCTTCCTGTTGCTCAAGCCGTTCATCGCCGCCGGCGCCCGCGCCTTCCTGCGCCAGGACGGCGACATGGTGAACCTGCAGAACGAGGGCCTGCGCTACGATCCCTCCCTGCTCTGGATCGACGACGCCGACCGCCAGGCCAAGTGGTATCAGCAGCTCAAGCGCGAATGGGCCGCCAGCCGCGCCGCCGGCCGCGCGTTCGAAAATCCCGTCGAACCAGTGGTCCTGCGCTGGCGGAGTTGACCTTGCGTCAAAGTTGGCGATCGGCGCGTTGCGGCTCATTGTGGCCGCTTCGCTTTAAGTCATTCGCCAGATCGATTTCGCAGGACGCCCATGGATTTCACCGCCTCCGACGGCCTCACCATCGCCTATGACGACATCGCGCCCGCCGACTACGAGCGGGCGATCCTGCTAGTCCACGGCTTCGCCTCCAACCGGAACGAGGGCTGGCGGAGGACCGGCTGGTACGGCGCCTTCGAACGCCGCCGCTTCCGTTGCATCGCCCTCGACCAGCGCGGCCACGGCCAGAGCGGCAAGTCCCACGATCCGGAGTCCTACGCCCGCCAGCGCCTGGCCCGCGACGTGGTCGAACTGATCGATCACCTGGGGATCAACCGCGTCGACCTCTTCGGCTATTCCATGGGCTCGCGCACCGCCGCCCAGGCCGCCCTGGACGCGCCCGAGCGGTTCTCCAACCTCATCCTCGGCGGGGTCGGCCACAAGCTCCTGGAAGAAAGCCCCAGTTCCCGCGGCGACGTCATGGCCCAGGCCATGCTGGCCGAGGATCCCGAGACCATCACCGAGCCCTTCCTGCGCAGCTTCCGTCAGTTCGCCGACGAACAGGGCGAGGACCGCGAGGCCCTGGCCGCCTTTACCCGCGTGAAGAACCCGCCCCTCGACACCGCCGGTTTCGCGGGCCTGCCGATGCCGGTCCTGGTGGTCGCCGGCCAGCGCGAGAGCAATGGCGATCCCGAGCGCCTGGCCCAGGCCTTCGCCGACGGCCGCGGCGTGACCATCCCCGGCTGCGACCACTTCTCCGCCATCCCCCACGCCCTCACCAAGGCCGCCGTCTTCGACTTCATCGACGGCGTCCTCGACGATCCCTGGGCGCGGTGAGCGGGCGAGGTTCCGCCCGGCCCCTCAGCGGGGGAGGACCTGACTACGAACGCGGTCCCAGACTATACGGCCCGCCCTTCTCCAGCGCCGCACGGTAGGCGGGCCGGGCCTGGAAGCGGCGGACCCAGGCGGCGATGTTCGGATAGGCCTCGAACCGGCCGAACGCCCCCGCCACTTCGCCCACGAAGCTCATCTGGATGTCGGCTGCGGTGAAGTCCGCGCCCATCAGGTAGTCCCGGCCCTCCAAAGACCGGTTCAGATAGCCCAGGTGGTTGGCCAGCTCGTCCTCGATGCGCGGCTGCAGCGGCGCGCCGGCCTCGCCCAGCCGGCTCACATACATCAGCAGCATCAAGGGCAGCATGGCCGAGCCCTCGGCGTAGTGCAGCCACTGCTGATGCGCCTCGTACTGCGGCGTGCCCATTGGCGGGGCCAATCGGCCGGCCGCATGCCGGCGCAGGACATAGTCGATGATCGCCCCGGACTCGTTGATGGTCGCGCCGTCCTCGGTGATCACCGGCGACTTGCCCAGCGGATGCACCGCCTTCAGCTCGGGAGGGGCTAGCCTTGTCGTGGCGTCACGGAGGTAAGTCTTGACCTCGTAGGGGAGCCCGAGCTCCTCCAGGAGCCACAGGATACGCTGGGAACGGGAATCGTTGAGATGGTGAACGACGAGCATGGCGCTTCCTCCGGCGATGTTCGGCAAGGCGTACGGGCGGCCCCGGCGAACATGCCATATAGTTCCGCCCGATGATGCTTCTTCCCGACCTCCCGAACCTGCTCGCCCAGGCCGCCGACGCCGCCGAAGCCTTCGTCGCCCGGGCTAGGCGCGCCGTCGCCGAAAGGGTCGCCCCGGCAGGCCGGCTCGACCGGCGCGCGCTGGACGCAGAGCAGCACGTCGCCCACGGCCTGGCCTGGGCCGCATCCTACGCCATGACCCTGCGCCAGACCGCGACCTGGGCGGCTCGGCTGGCCGGCGAGGGCCGGCTCGGAGAGGCCGAGGCGCTGCCGGCCCAACTGCTCGGCTACGAGTATCTCAGCCAGCTCGCCGGGGGGCTGCCCATGAACCAGGGCGAGACCTTCCGCCCGGCCGACCTCGATCTCGACGGCGCGGTGCTCAGCCCCGCCATCGCCGCCCTGCGCCCCGGCGCGACCCAGGCCGTACGCCTGCGGATCGTGGAGCTGCTGGAGGCGGCCCGCGGACGCCCGTCGCTGGAGGCCGGCGGCCTGGACGACATGCTCGAGCAGGTGCGCGATCAGTTCCACGCCTTCGCCGAGGAGAAGATCGTCCCCTTCGCCCACGGCTGGCACCTGCGCGACGAGCTGATCCCCCTGCCGCTGATCGAGGAGCTCTCCGCCCTCGGCGTTTTCGGCCTGACCGCGCCGGAGACCTATGGCGGCTCGGGCCTCGGCAAGGTCGCCATGTGCGTGGTCTCCGAGGCCCTGTCGCGCGGCTGGATCGGGACCGGCTCGCTGGGCACCCGCTCCGAGATCGCCGCCGAACTGATCATCGCCCACGGCACGGACGAACAGAAGCGGCGCTTCCTCCCGGCCATCACCTCCGGCGCGATCATCCCGACCGCCGTCTTCACCGAGCCGGAGGCCGGCTCGGATCTCGGCTCGCTGCGCACCCGCGCCGTGCGCGAGGGCGACGTCTGGAAGGTCACCGGCGCCAAGACCTGGATCACCCACGCCGCCCGCGCCGATCTGATGACCCTGCTGGTCCGCACCGACCCGGCCTCGAAGGACCACCGCGGGCTGTCGATGTTCCTGGCGCAAAAGCCGCGCGGGACCGGCCAGAATCCGTTCCCCGCCGAGGGCATGGGCGGCGGCGAGATCGGCGTCATCGGTTATCGCGGCATGAAGGAGTACGAGATCGCCTTCGACGGCTTTTCCGTGCCCCACGCCAACCTGCTGGGCGGCCAGGAGGGGCAGGGCTTCTCCCAGCTCATGGCCACCTTCGAGAGCGCCCGCATCCAGACCGCGGCCCGCGCCATAGGGGTCGGCCAGTCGGCCCTGGACCTCGCCCTCGACTACGCCCTGTCGCGCCGCCAGTTCGGCCAGCCGATCGCCCAATTCCCCCGGGTCGCCAACAAGCTGGCCATGATGGCGGCCGAACTGCTCGGCGCCCGGCGGCTCACCTGGTTCGCGGCCGCCGCCAAGGACGAGGGCCGTCGCTGCGATCTGGAGGCCGGCATGGCCAAGCTGACGGCCGCGCGGGTCGCCTGGGCCACCGCCGACAACGCCGTCCAGATCCACGGCGGTACGGGCTTCGCCACCGAACAGCCGGTCAGCCGCGTCCTGGCCGACGCGCGGATCCTCAACATCTTCGAGGGCGCCGGCGAGATTCAGGCCCAGGTCATAGCTCGCCGCCTGGTGGAAGGCGCCAACTAGAATCAAAACCGCCGATTGAGGACTCGCCTTTTCCGTGCGTCAGGAATCGGGTGGAGGTCGAAGATGGGCTATCGGCAGAACATCTCTCATCGCACGGCGTTGTACGAGCATGCTCAGCGACTCACGGTTTTTTGTCGGCGGCGCCGGGGGCGCACAATCCCTTGCCTTCCACGGGAAAACGCCGGTCTGCGACGCTGCGCCACACGGTAAAGCCGCCAGGAGCACGTTACATGCCCGTCCGTACCCGCTTCATGAAACGAGTTCGCTGAACACGCTTAATCAAACCCTCCGCTTTGACGTGTCGAGACGAAGGGCTAAGAGGAATTTGTGGTCATGACGACCTGCGTCACCGCCGCCCGGCCCCCCGAGGGCGGCAACCTAGCTGTAGAAAAGTCCAGTCGGCCGCTCGCCGTTCTGCGCGAAACCCTCCATGCCTTCGCGCGGCAAGGCGCCAGGTCGCTCGAGAAGGTAGTGAAACAGTATTGCGTAGAGTCCGAACAGCGAGCCTCGACGGCTATGGTGAGGATCGCCCGATGAAGCACGTCCCCAGCAACATCGAAGTCGCCAGCGAGACCCAGGTCCGCGTCCCCACCCGCCGCGCGCTCGCCAAGCAGCAAACCCGGGCCAAGGTTCTGTCGGCCGCCCGCCGCCTGTTCTCCGAGCAGGGCTACGAAGGCGCGACCATCCGGGACATCGCCGCCGAGGCGGGCATGTCCACCGGCGCCGTCTTCGCCAACTTCACCGACAAATCGGACCTCTTCCGCGAAATCATGATCGCGGACCTCGAGGCCCTGGTCGAAGCCATGCGTGAAGCCGCCTCCCGCGGCCGCGGCATTGACGACACCCTGGTGAAGCTCTTCTCGGCCGGCTACGCCTTCTACAAGAGCCGCCTGCCGCTGGCCCGCGCCGCCTTCGGAATCTCCTGGCTGCCCGATCAAGGCCAGGAGCTGCGCAACCTGCCGCCGGTCGAAACCCTCCAGGGTCTGTTCTACGAACAGCTCGCCCTTGCGGTCGAACGCGGCGAGCTTTCGCAGGAAGCCGAGCTCAAGCTGCGCAGCCAGATGCTGTTCGACAGCTATCAGGCCAACTATCAGGAAGCGATCTTCGGCGGCTGGAGCCTGGAAGCCCTGCAAGCCAAGTCGAAAGACCAGATTCGGGTCATCCTGGCTGGCGCGCGCCGCGACTGAGCCCGGCCGAACTGACGCTTGGCGGAGCCCGAAGACGCGATCTTCGGGCTCCGTTATTTCAGCTCCGAAATTCGGGGTTCTACCCCGCGACGAACCGTCGCATCATTCTGCAAATGCATCCCTAGATCGTGGGCGCCCGCCTGGCGGGGCCGGGGAGAGAACTTGAGCGTACGGAAAACGCAGAAGGAAGCGACGCGCCAACGCGTCCTCGACGCCGCCCGGGAACTGTTCGAGAGCAAGGGCTACGACACCACGACCGTGCGCGAGATCGCCCAGCTCGCCGCCGTATCGGTCGGCAGCGTGTTCACGACCTTCTCCTCCAAGGGCGACATCCTCAGTCAGGTGATGGCCGACCGGCTGGACGCGCTCTATGGCGAACTCGACCGCCTCGCGCCCCACCTGCGGGGCTCGACCTCGGACCGCCTGCGCTCGATCTTCGCCATCCACTACGCGTTCGAGACCCGCCGCACGCGGCTGTTCCTTGCGCACAT